>JBBIUO010000257.1:0-6294 GCA_037440205.1 Chloroflexota bacterium | reverse complement strand
AAGTAGAAGTCGTCAGCGGCGCCATAGTCCAGGCCCAGTTCCGAATCGTATCCATCGTGCGGATGCGACATGCCAAAGTGATGGCCGCCTTCATGGATGGCGGTGGTGGTGAAGCCATAACCGCTGGCGCGATAGTCATCCGTATCGAACGCAAACACGTAGCTTTGGGTACCGTCTATCCAGTTGTCATCGGCAAAGCCGAGCAGACCGTACTCGGCCCCGAGATTATCAGCGGTTGTATTGAACATGTGGAAGCCGGCAACGTAGTCGGCATCGCCATAGGCCGGGATGTAGGTACTGCGGTTGATGTCGAAGTAGCAGAACAACTCGGCAAAAGGAGTGCCGTAATCGTTCCAGCAGTCATCCGACCCATCCAATTCACCCCAAATGCGGAAGGCGCGTTGCGCGTCGGCGTCAATTGGGTTGGTGTCGGTCAGGTTCACCTGCCAGTTGTAGTACGGCTCGAATTCGGAATATCGCTGCTGGACAAACCCGGGGTTGATCCAATCGGTTCCCAGGCTGGCCGGATCATCCTCCATCATGTTGATGTGCGCGATCTTGCTTCCGTTAACCTCGGGAGCGCTCGCAAGCGGATCATAAAGCGGCGAAGTTGTAAAGAGCAGGTCAATAGCCACAAAGCGCGTGATCAAGCCAAGATCACTGCTGAGAGCGGCGGGATCCCTGTAACCGCCTGCGGTGTATTCCCAAATGGGAGGCATGCGGTAATCTTCAACGCCGTTGCCATCGAGATCGGGGTTGTCCACATCATAGTTGCCAGACCATGATTCCGGGCCCGCGGAGAGATCGTAGAACCACAGGCGGCTGTTGCTTCCACCCCAGGCGATCGTCTTGCGGGAAGAACGGTTGACGCCGAAGTTATACCCGGTATCCGGGTCGGCCACATCGGTCTTGGTGTACACATGGAACTGGAAGTCCGGGCGGCCATACCAGTTGATGAAAACAATGGTGTAGCCCTTCTTGTTGATGTTCAGGTTCTGGTTCAGCCAGTATTCAACCGACGGCGCGTCAACATACAACACTTCATCCGCCACATCGAGGACATTGTTTTCCATGTCATTGTACGAGGTCTGGAAGAAAGTGGGCACATCCACCGTGCCGTGATCGTTCAGGTACTTGAAGAACCTGTCGGTGATTTTCTGGTTTACGAAAGTGACTTTGTAGTTGAAGAGAAATTGCAGCCCCAGGTTGCGGCCTTCCAGGCCGTAAAAGGCGGGATAGCGAACGATCGGAACGTAGGAGGCCGGCAACATATCCTTGACAGCCATCTGGTCAATCACATTCTTGTCGTACCCAAGGAAGACAATATTAATGGGTACCTGCTGTGTCAGAAGAACGGGCCCCCCGCCGCCAAACCCTTCCTGGGGAGCGGGCGCGGCCAATACGGTAGCCGGGGCCAGACCCAGTACCATGACAAGGACCGCAATAATAGAAAAAAACTTTCGTTTCATCTTACCTATTCTCCTTTTATTTTCAGAAAATTGAAACTCAAATGCTTTCACTGCGTGTTGATGGCTTTGCGGCGTTTAACCTCCTTTCCATGTCTGACAAATATGGAACCCAAAAGAAAATCGACTGCCTTCCCCGCTCAATTCACCTCTTTGAGTCAGCAAGATTATCATGCCTTTTCAATTATCCACCCAACCCAAAAAATGTGCAAGGATTTCCGATTAAAAAATCCCGTTTGTCCATTTGCAATCGTTAGTATAATCATCCAATGCTTAAACGATGGCTCATACCGATTCTGATCATGGCCGCCGCCATTGGAGGGTTGCTTTACTACTACACCCACCGGCGCGGCTCCGCCCGCACCGCCCAGGTCTTTGACTGGTTCAGCGACACAACCTCCAGACCCGAGCTGATGATGTCTGCCCGAACCAGATGCGGCGACGCCCCATTCATCTTCCCCACCGACGGTTTGATCGGCTTCATCTGGGACGATTCATTCCGACCCGGTCACCGCCACAGCGGAATTGACATTTTCTCAGGGACGGAGGTCGGCGTCACGCCCGTCATCGCGGCCTACCCCGGCTACCTCACCCGCCAGGCCGACTGGAAATCGTCCGTCATCATCCGCGTGCCGGAGGATCCGCTCCAGCCTGGCCGGCAGATTTGGGTTTATTACACCCACATGGCAGACCCAAATGGCAACTCCTTTATTTCAGCAGACTTTCCTCCCGGCACAACGGAAGTATTTGTGGAGGCGGGGACCTTCCTCGGCTATCAGGGAAATTACTCCGGCGATTCCGGTAATCCAGTCGGCGTGCATTTGCACGTATCGGTGGTGAAAGACGACGGTTTCGGGAATTTCACAAACGAACTGGAAATCAAAAACACTTACGACCCTTCTCCATATTTCGGATTGCCGTTGAATGCAAACGAAAACACGGATACGATTCCGGTGTGTGGGTAGAGTTCCAAGTTCCAGGTTCCAAGTTCCAGGTTCCAAGTTTCAGGTGAGAGATGCTTGATTTGAAAAATAAAGTTGTTTTGATCACCGGCGCGGGGAAGGGTGCGGGGGCGGCGCTTGCCAAAGCCTTTGCAGAGCGCAGCGCGTGGGTTGCCGCCAATGACATTTCACCGGTCAATGTAGAGCGGGTGGTTGCGGAGATTGTGGCAAATGGCGGAAAGGCCAAAGCCTACATCGAAGACATCGCCAAGAAAGTCGGCGTGCAATCTTTGATCAAAGATGTGGAGGATGATTTCGGCGGGATTGACATTCTGGTCAATCATGCGGCGGTGGAACCTCACACGTCCCTGCTGGCCATGGACGAGTGGGACTGGCATCGCACGTTGGATGTCAACCTGACGGGAGCGTTTTTGATGATGCAATCGGCGGCGCGGGTGATGCAAGAGAAAGGTCACGGGGCGATTCTGAACATCGTCGCAGGAGCAGGCCGAGGCAAGGATGAAGCGGGGGCTTATTCCTCCAGCATGGCGGGCCTGGTCGAGTTATCCCATCAGGCAGAGCGGGAATTCAATCCGCTTGGGATTCGAGTCATTGCAGTTGAAAATTCGTCGGATGTGGTGAGGGACGTGATGAAAATCCTGGAGGTTCAATGAAGGAATTACTCGAATACCGCGAAAAGTTGATCGTGAGGCTGGGCGAGGCCGCGCGTGAATTTTGCGCCGCCTGTGAAGCAATCCGCGACCCATTTAAAAAAGTGGAAGGCGAATGGACACTGCACCAGGTCGCCTCGCACACGCGCGATGTGGAGAGACTGGTGTATGGCGAGCGCGTTCGCAGGACGTTGAACGAGGAAACTCCCGAATTCAAAAGTTTCGATGCAGATCAGTGGATGGCCGCTCACTATGACAGGGACGAGCCGCTTGCGAAAATTTTGGCGGAGTTTGCTTCGAGCGTGGATGACTTGTGCAAGACCCTGCAAAATCTTCCGCGAGAGGCATGGTCGCGCGAGAGCCGCCACGAAACAATGGGCGGAGAACTGACTTTGCAATTGTGGGTGGAGCGGGGGCTGGCGCACATCGAGGAACATTTACAAACGGTAAAAAGCGCATAAAATACGGGAAAAACGCCCGTCTTCTGCATAATTCGAGGTAAAATAATCCCATGAAAAAGCAAAGAATCATTTTGGTTGACGATCATGAGGTGGTTCGCCTCGGCTTGAAATCGCTTCTTGAGCGCCATCCGCACTTCGATGTTGTCGGAGAGGCGGGTTCGGCGCGGGAAGCGCTGGAACAGGTGGAGTCGCTCAAACCGGACGTGGTGGTGATGGATATTCGCCTGCCCGGCACATCGGGCATCGATGCCTGCGAGCAGATCACAACCCAATACCCGAACACCAAAGTGCTCATGCTCACCTCGTATGCCGAGGACGAGATGCTGTTTTCCGCCATTCGCGCGGGCGCCTCGGGCTACGTGCTGAAACAGATCGGAAGCGAGGACTTGATCAAGGCCATCGAATCGGTGGGACGCGGCGAGGCATTGCTCGATCCCGCCGTCACCCAGCGCGTGTTCCAGGAAGTGCGCCGCGCGGTGAAGGAGGAGGAGGCTTCGGCCTTCGCCCATCTCAGCCAGCAGGAAAAGCATGTGCTTTTGCTGGTTTCCGAAGGCAAGACCAACCGCGAGATCGCCAAGAATTTGTTTTTGGGCGAAGGCACGGTGCGGAATTACGTTTCGAGCATCCTCTCGAAATTAAGCGTGAACAATCGCGCAGAGGCCGCGGCCTACGCCGTTCAACACAGCCTGCGGGAATACATCACGCTGTAGATAGTATCGGATTTCCAATGACAGGAGTCATTGGACTCCAGAGACACGCAAACACGGAGAAATCAAACTCGGTGGAGGTGTGTCTTTTTGTTTGGAGGGAGAAGCCATGTTCCCATTCATACGACTGACAAATGACACCGTCACCCTGCGGCCTTTTGAATTCGGTGATGAAAGGTATTTGTACAACGCCGTCCATGAATCGTTGCCCGAACTCAAGCCGTGGATGTCGTGGGCCAGCGAAAAATACAGCCAGGAAACGGCGCGCAACTTCATCACGGTCACGCGCGGACAATGGTCGAGCGGTTCGATGTACGCCTTCGCCATCGCAGACGCGCGCACCGGTGAACTGGTGGGTGGATGCAGTTTGAGTCACATTCACCCGGTCTATTATTTTTGCAACCTCGGTTATTGGGTACGCACCTCGCGGCACGGGGAGGGAATCGCCGGGGCCGCCGCAAAACTGGCGGCGCGATTCGGCTTCGAGCGGGCGGGCTTGATCCGCGTGGAGATCGTCATTGCCGAGGGGAATGAATCCAGCCGGCGTGTGGCGAAAAAGATCGGCGCGCATTACGAGGGGATTTTGCTCAACAGGATGGTGGTGGGCAAGGCCATCTACGACGCCCACATGTACTCGCTTCTTCCCTCCGACTTTGGGCTGGTTGCCGAACTATAGGCGGAATCGGCGCTTTGAGAGTGTTTATACTATACTCAGTACTTCACGAAAAGTTGCTCGTAGTAGCGACTTCAGTCGCTTTTTGCCCGAACGACTTAAGTCGTTACTACGCTTTCGTGATCTACTGATACTGAACACGGTCACAAATTGCGGTTTTCAGATTTAACGCAAAGCCGCCAAGACGCGAAGGAAAATGTCGCTTTGCGCCTTTGCGTCCTGGCGTTAAAAAGCGCAGTTTCTCCCCGTGCCAAGTATATAATCACACCATGACCAAATCAACCTCCCCACTTCTCTTCCTCGGCAAAGCCGATGACCCCGATTGCGCCCGCGCGCTGGAATTTTGCCAAAGCCATTTTTTGCACGTGACATTTTGTCTCGGCAAATGGGGCGACCCCCTGCCCGAAGACATCCGCAAATGGGAAGGCGATTACATCATCTCGTACCTTTCACGTTGGGTGATACCGGAAGAACTGCTGGATCGCGCAAAAATCGCCGCGATCAATTTTCATCCCGCGTCGCCGGAATATCCCGGCATCGGATGCAACAACTTCGCCCTGTATGAAGATGCGAAAGAATACGGCGTGACCTGTCACCACATGGCGCGCAAAGTGGATACGGGACGAATCATCGCAGTCAGGCGTTTCCCTGTCCTCCCTGAAGACGATGTGGATTCCCTGCTCAAACGCACCTACGAAAACCAGATCAAATTATTTTTCGAGATCGTGGGATTGATGGCCGAAGGGAAGGAACTCCCCATTTCCACCGAAACCTGGACTCGCCCGCCTTTTTCGCGCAAGCAATTCAATGAACTGTTCAAAATCACGCCAGACATGAGCGAGGAGGAAGTGAAACGCCGCATCCGCGCCATCAGTTACGGCCCGTGGCAGCCGTATGTGGAGATTCATGGCCACAGGTTCGAGTATAAGCCGGGGAAGTAAGGGAACAGGAATCAAAAAGAGCGCTGGTAAACCAGTGCTCTTTTTGATTCATATATTGAGTCATCTCTCATTACAAATTATTTAAAGAAGCACAGATCAGTTTTCAGCACTCTCTTTTTATCTTTCCATAAAAATCAGGCCCTCATTTTCAATTAGCGCTAAGGAAAATGTAAACCGATTCAAGGTATTGTTTGCCACAAGCTCCACTCATCTGTTATAGGCGAATATCCTGCCTGTTCCCAATAGTGTTTGCCATACACTCGAGCCTCAATTATCCCTGAACAAATCGGAAGGCCACTAGGGTGAACTGGGTGATCCTGACTTGTTGACGAAACTGATTTAGAGTTATATGCATCAATGGTACCAGGGAAGTATATATTCAGTAGTTCACGAAAAGGCTTGAACATGGTTTACTTGGCTCTTACCAAGGAGAC
>JBBIUO010000256.1:0-6297 GCA_037440205.1 Chloroflexota bacterium | reverse complement strand
GGTCACTTGGTGAAGTGACCGTCACTTTTATTTACTTCCATCAGATTACGGTGATGCAAAAAGCACGTAGGTGTTTTTGATTCGACTGCAAAGGTCAACGAACTGCCCGCAGGTGGAATCAGGGCCGTCGGGCGATGGCGTGGCCTTCTCCTCGGATTCCCCGCCCTTCACATAACAACCCAGCGGCTCGTTTCCAACCGCCTGAAAACCAAGCGGCACGCGGCAGGTATTATCCATGGCGGCAAGTTCCTTCAACGGGTAGTTGGGATCGTCCGTGTTTGCGGCGCCGGCTTGTTCCGCCGTGAAGTGATCGTGATAGTAAAGTTTTGTCGGGTCAACAGGGGTATCGCTCGAAAGTACGCTCCACATGAACGCATCCTTGCCATCCTTGAAGATCCATCTCGCAAAGGCGATCTCAACAGCAGGCAGGGCGCTGTCGGTGGTTTGGCGCACCCACACAAGGTCAGGGTCGCCTTCGGGGTACACGCCCCTGCTCAGGTCAAAAATGACCGCCTCGAATCCGTCGCTTCCAAAATCATCGGGACGGTTGATATTGCTCCCGCCCACATCGCTGTTGATATCCAGATAAGCCGCCACGTTATCGGCGCTGAATTCGGTGGTGTAAGGCGGGCGGGTGGTCAGCAAAATTTCGGCGCGCCCATCCGCGTTGCGGTCAATTTCGATTCCGTAGTACCCCGTCAGGCTTTGGGACGTTGCATCGAGGCCGACCATCGAAATCTTGACGTAGAAAAAGTTCTCATCGCTGTTGATGGAGAAATTTACAATATCCAGATCGGGCAGGTAATTCATGTCAACGGACGTAAAGGGGCGCTCGAAACGATTCTTGTAAAACTCATCGCCGGTCTTGACCTTTTTCGTATCGTAGAACAACGAGTTCTCGTTATCGTGGGCGGTGGCGCGGTCGCTTGTGCCGGCAGAGGGAATTACGGTATGGGTCACAGGCACAACAGGCACAGCGGTCGGCAATGCCGAAGGAGCGGTCTCAGGGGTAATCAGGGCGGCCGCGCTTGCAATGGCGGTCGGCGCCTCCGAGACGGTCGGCGCCGCTGTGGGAGAGACCGTTTCACTGCAGGCCTGCAACAGCAGGGCAGGGATTATCAATAACATAGAAAGGATTTTTTTCATCTTCATTTCCTCTTTTTTTAGTATTGCAGCGCAAAGTCCGACGCTAGAGAGCGTCTCTTACGCTGTGGCGTAGGCAGACGTTCTCTAACGTCTGCCCAACCTTGCGCTGTAATATTAGATGCGTGCAAAAATATAACATTAACTATAATTTCATCCCCTGGGAAAAAGGGCTGGAATAAAATCATTATACCTAACAAAAATGAAAGGATTACTCCCTTATAATTACAAAACCATGATGAATACACGCCGCCTGCAAACACATCCGCTCCTGGTCTTTGGGCTGGTCACTTTCACCGCGTATGGCCTGCTTCTTCCCTTCACCGGCTTCGATTGGGACGATTGGCCCTTCGCGTGGATCGCACAATTCCTCGGCCCGCGTGAATTCAACCCCGCCTTCGCGCCCTTCCGCCCGTTCCTCGGCCCCATTTTTTATTTCACCACCAGCCTCATCCCGCCCGTGCCGATTTACTGGCAGGCCTTCGCACTTGTCATCCGCTTTTTCATCGGCATCGCGGCATGGTGGATGTTCCGTCAGATATGGCCGGGACGTCCGCGCACGGCCCTGACCGCCGCATTTTTCATCCTCCTCTTCCCCGGCTACAGCCAGCACTGGGTGGCATTCACCCACATCAACCAGGAACTCATCCCATTTCTTTTTTACCTGCTCTCGTTCGGCTTCAGTTTCAAGGGACTGCGCGAGAACAAAACCATCCACATCGTCATCGCATTGCTCCTGCAAATCTGCGGCATCTTCCCCACCGAATATTTCTTCGGCATCGAAGGTATTCGCTTTCTCATCCTCCTTTCGATCTTTCAGGGAAACCTGATCGAGCGATTCAAAAAATCCATTCGGCACTGGCGGCCTTTTCTCGTCGTGTGGATTCTCAACGCCGCATGGCTCATCTACTATTACAAATTCGGGCCGTACACCTCCTACGAAGTCACCGCCGCGCAAACGTTATCCGTGATTTCGTTTTTACGGGAAGCGCTGGATGCCGTGTGGAAAGCGGGACTCTACACCTGGATTCAGATTCTCCCTTTGACCTTCACCTCCCTCCCCGCGCCCGCTTCGCTTTTGACCCTCGGCCTGATCCTGCTTTCGTTTGCATTGATCGCCCCTTATCAAAAAAACCTCACACTGACACATAACGACAACCAAAAGACATTCGCCGTTTCCCTCCTCCTCATCGGCATTCCCGCCATCCTGCTGGGAAGATTGCCCTCCCTGGCGGCTGGACTCCCGCTCACGCTCCAATCCTCCTACGATAGATTTATGGTCTCGATGATGATCGGGGGCAGTCTTTTCCTGCTTGGGTTGATCGAACTCATAAAAAATGACCGGGCAAAAACCTATGTCGTCGCGCTGGTCATCGCCCTCGGCATCGGACAGCAATTCTTCAACGCCAACATCTTCCGCCGCGATTGGGAAAACCAGCGAAACATCTACTGGCAAATGGCATGGCGCATCCCCGCGCTGGAACCGAACACACTCATCCTCACCCACCAGATGCCCATTGACTACGAAACCGACATCTCCTTCACCGCGCCCATCAACTGGATGTATGCGCCGGACTTTGCCAAAGGCGATCTTCCCTACCTGATGCTTTACACCGAGAAACGTCTCGGCGGGACGACCCTGCCCACGCTTGCGCCGAACATGCCAATCACCTTCCCCTACCGCACGGTGACGTTCAACGGCTCCACGTCGCAAGCCATTGTCATTACCATGCCGCCAAACGGATGCCTGCACGTGTTCGATCCCGCGCAAGGCGACATGGAAATTTATTCCAAACTGCCCGATGTGCTGGTGGATGCCATTCCGCTTTCAGACACATCGCGCATCGTCACAGATCCAACCGCGCCTGCGAAACCCATGTTCTTTTCAGAGCCGAAGCATGAATGGTGCTACTACTTCACCAAAGCGGAACTGGCTCAACAAATGGGAGATTATCAAACCATTGTGTCATTGGGCGATGAAGCGATCTCGCAAGGCTTTCATCCCGCCGACTTGAATGAATGGCTGGTCTTCATCAAAGCCTACGCGTGGACGGGGGATATTCAGACTGCCGAAAAATTATCCACTGCCGCGCTCAGCGAGGACACCAGAATCCGTCGGGGCGTATGCACTGTCTGGAAGCAGGCGCAGGCCAACGGTCAAGGTGGAAGCGAAAAGGAAATCGAGAACGTTTTATTGACATTTAAGTGCAATCCGCAATAATCGCTTGACGCTTTAAAGTTCATGTGCTACCATCGTCAATCAGTAAATTGAAACAGGAGACACCATGAGCAACAATCTACGCGGCTTGTTATTGATCTTCATCCTTGTACTATCGGGCATGTTGATTTCCGCATGTCAGCTCTCAAAATCAGCCGCGCCTGCCGCGACGCCAACTTTATTACCCACGGGGCAATTCGTCTCTCCGCTCCCTTCCGCCGCAAACCCAATGGACTTGATCGCAGAATTCGCCAAGCAGACCTCGGTGGCACAAACGACGGTTGCGAGCGGTGGAACCCCGCCCGCCCCGGAAACGACCGGCACTGTCATCACCGCGGAGCCGGGAAATCTTCCAACCGCAACGCCAACGGTGGGCGCGCCCGGCACACCCACCAATGCTGTCGCCACCACTCCTGTTGTGAACACCCCAGGCGGACCGACTACCACGCCCGTTCCGCCCGGTGTGCGCCCTGCGACCTATACTTTGCAAAGCGGTGAATTCCCTTATTGCATTGCCCGCCGCTTCAATGTGGACCCCGATCAACTGCTCAGCATGAGCGGATTGACCAGCCCGGATATTTATTATGCCGGCATGAAATTGACCATCCCACAAAGCGGCGACTTCCCCGGTGACCGCGCGCTGGCGGCACACCCCGCCACTTACACCGTTGCGTCCTCCGATGAAACGCTCTACAGCATTGCCTGCAAATATGGCGATGTTGACCCGGCCGCGATTGCCTCTGCCAACGGGATTTCGCTCTCAGCGGACCTGACCATTGGTCAACAGATCAAGATTCCGTAATCACTCATGGTTGCGAAAAGCCCAGGCGATGCTTGGGCTTTTTTTAATGGAAGGAGAACATCATGCCGTTTGAACTGATCAAATCCGAACCCCTGTTGCAGGGACGCGCCTTCAAGATCCGACGCGATACGATGAAAACGCCCGACGGGCGCGAGACAAAATATGAGATCGTCGAACACGGCGGCTCGGTTGTGCTCGTCCCGTTGGACGGCGAGGGCAACCTGCTTTTTGTGCGGCAATACCGTCACGCCGCGGGTATGGACGTGCTTGAACTGCCCGCTGGCACTCTCGATGACAACGAGCCATTTGAAAAATGCGCCGCGCGTGAGATCCGTGAAGAGACCGGGATGGAGGCGGGTACGTTGAAACATATCGGCTCTTTCTACCTCGCGCCGGGATACTCCACCGAATTCATGGGCGTCTTCCTCGCAACGGATTTGAAGCATAACCCACTGGAAGCAGACGAGGATGAATTTTTGTCGGTGGAAAAGATTCCATGGAAGCAGGCCATCGAAATGGCGGAGCGCGGCGAGATTCCAGACGCCAAGTCACTGGCGGCGTTGTTGATGGCAAGACCCCATTTGGAAAAGTATCGAAGGTAAATGGTGATTCGGATGCCAATCCCGGGATCAAACAAAACGCACCTGGTTGCGGTCTCACTGGCTTTACTGGTCACGTTCCTTTGGTCAACTTCCTGGGTGTTGATAAAGATCGGGCTTAAATCCGACCTGCCCGCCGTACCCTTCGCAGGACTCAGATACACCCTCGCGTTTTTCTGTCTTCTGCCGCTGGTCGCCCTTAATCGGGATCATCGTCAAAGCCTGCGTGAATTGTCCGCGCGTCATTGGGTAGAGCTGTGTATTCTTGGCGTTATCTTTTATACGTTGACACAAGGGGCGCAATTCATCAGCCTTGCGTTTTTGCCTGCCGCAACGCTCACATTATTGTTGAACTTTTCCCCCGTCCTGATTGCGGTTTACAACATCTCAAATAAGGGCGAGACCGCTTCGCCTGTGCAATGGGGCGGGCTTCTTCTTTCCATCACGGGCGCGCTTATCTATTTCCTGCCATTATCCATCGAAGCAGGTCAAATTCCAGGGTTACATGCAGGGTGTGTTGCATTATTGGCAAATTCAAGTTCGTCCATTTTCGGGAGATACGTCAATTCGCACAGCAGGATAAATCCATTGATCGTGACCACCGTCAGCATGGGCGTGGGCGGAATTTTGATGCTGGGAATCGGCGTTTTCACCCAGGGCATCGGCGTGTTGAACCTCAAACAATGGGCCATCATCGGGTGGCTGGCGCTGGTGAATACCGCGCTCGCCTTCACCCTTTGGAACAAATCCCTGCAAACCCTCACAGCAGTGGAATCCAGCATCATCAACGGGACCATGCTTCCGCAGATCGCGATCCTCGCATGGATATTTCTAGGCGAACCTCTTGGACTGAAACAAATCATTGGAATCATTTTCGTTGGAGCGGGAACGTTGATCGTTCAACTATGGCGGTATTTCCAAAGCGCCTCATTTTGATTGGGGCGTTTTTATTTCCACCATTTCTGTCCAAAATGTGACAACAGGCACAGGGATTTAAGTCATATATAACTAACGGTATTCATCCTGCGGGGATACACTTAATTGTTGAAGATAAACCCAGGCGCAAGCCTGTTCACAAAGGAGCAAGAATGAAACAGCCAGTCATCATGATCGACGGCAATGAAGCAACCGCAAGCGTTGCCCACCGTCTCAACGAAGTGATTGCCATTTACCCGATCACTCCATCCTCCGCGATGGGCGAATTTTCCGACGAATGGTCGGCAAAAGGCAAAAAGAATATCTGGGGCACCGTTCCGCTCGTCGTGGAAATGCAATCTGAAGGCGGCGCGGCGGGAACCGTTCACGGCGCGCTTCAAACGGGCGCACTCACCACCACCTTCACCGCGTCGCAGGGCTTATTGTTGATGATCCCCAATATGTACAAGATCGCCGGCGAACTCACCAGCACGGTCTTCCACGTTGCCGCGCGCGCCATCGCCGCCCACGCCCTTTCCATTTACGGCGACCATCAGGACGTGATGGCCGTCCGCCAGACGGGTTGGGCCATGATCCCCTCCGGGTCGGTTCAGGAGGCG
>JBBIUO010000255.1:0-6333 GCA_037440205.1 Chloroflexota bacterium | reverse complement strand
GTTTGAATTTGCCGAAGCAGCACATGCTGGCAAAATGAAAGCCTCCCGTTAAAAACCAGGAGGCGGATGCGCGCAAAAAAAAAACGCCGCCTCTCTGGTTGAGCTTCAGCACTGCACATCGTAAGAACTGTTTTGCAATTCCAGCCACGTTGAGCGAGGCCTTATGCCGACCTCACCTGGTATACCCTTTGGCGTCTTTCGACGTTTCAGGACAATGGCTTGTGTATTTTGCAGACGCCTGGCCTAACGAGGACCATTCAATTTGCAGGCGCTTTATACACCCGCTGGAGAGCGATGTCAAGAAATTCATTCTCCATGATTTTCTGCTAAAATCCAGCCATGAAACATATCTGGTCACCCTGGCGCATGGAATATATCGAGAATCACCAAAAGGAAGACGGCTGTGTTTTTTGCAACGCGCAAGCCCAAACGGATGGCGCGGAAAATCTCATCGCCTTCCGCGGAGAAAACTCGTACGTCATCCTCAACCGCTATCCCTACACCAGCGGCCATTTGATGGTGATTCCCTTTATTCACAAAGCCGCTCTCGAAGAACTGGATTCCAGCACCCGCGCCGAAATGATGGAACTGACCTCGCGCTGCACCACCATCCTGCGGGAGGTGTATCGAACGCAATCCTTCAATGTGGGAATCAACATGGGAGAGGCGGCGGGCGCAGGCGTGCTGGGACACGTTCATATTCACATCGTTCCGCGCTGGACCGGCGATACAAATTTCATGTCCTCGGTCGGCGGGACACGTGTCCTGCCTGAAACGCTCGAGGATACGTATAGGCGGATCAGGGGAGGATTTGAAAGCAGGTAAGAGAGGCTGCCATGCACTCGTACGTCATTTCCATAAAATCCCTCTTCGAGCAAAACGCAAACCCCGCGCAGGCAGGGCCGATGAAAAAATACATGCGCGACCAATTCGAATACCTCGGAATCAAATCCCCGCAGTTCAAGTTATTGATGAAGCAACACATCGCCAAAAACGGACTTCCGCCTGTGGCTGACCTCGATGCCATCGCGCTTGATCTGTGGTCACTGCCCCAGCGCGAATTTCAATATGCCGCCACCAGCCTGATCGGCAGGATGGAAGAGCAACTGCCTGCAGACTTCATCGAAACAATCGAGATTTTGCTGATTCACAAATCCTGGTGGGATACGGTGGACACCCTCGCAGGCGGCACAGTCGGTGTGCATTTCAATCGTTTTCCCAAAGTGCGCGAGAAATACCTGAAAAAGTGGCGCAAATCCGAGAACTTCTGGTTAAGGCGCTCGGCCCTGCTCTTTCAACTCGGTTACAAAGATGAAACGGACTTCGACCTGCTGTGCGAGATCATCAAAGAGAATCTCGGCTCGGATGAATTCTTCATCAACAAGGCCATCGGCTGGGCATTGCGTCAGTACGCATGGACAAATCCCGCGCCGGTAAAAAAGTTCGTGAAAGCAACGAAAGAACTGCATCCATTGAGTCGGCGCGAGGCGCTAAAGAACATTGGGAATTAGCCATGGACGACAGACCATCGTCCACGGTCAATCGTCCATGGTCATTCATTGATTCATCATAAAATCCGCCACCTCGACGAAACGGGATTTGAGGTGGTATTTCACCGCCGGGAGAAGATCGCTTTCATCGAGCGCCTTGTTCATGCACCACAGCCATTGGTCGCGTTCCACCCTGCCAATTGAAAATGGCATGTGCCGCTGACGCAGCCGTGGATGCCCGTATTTTTCGACGTACAACTGCGGGCCACCCGACCAGCCGGAGAGGAACATAAAAAGTTTCTCGCGCGATTGCTTCAAACTCGCCGCGTGAAGGGCACGGATATCCTTCGCTTCGGGTGAAGAATCCATGATGTCGTAGAAGCGGTCAACAAGGGCGCGCAATTTCGCTTCGCCGCCAATCAGATCGTAAAGGGATGGCATACCGTTGGTCATGGGCAAATTGTAATATAGGTTTTGCAAACAAATAACAGGGAATGACATTTCCTCATGATTGTGAGAAAATAGACGCAACAACATAAGGAGGCTGTATGCAACCACGAATAAAAATGGGGCTGATCGTAGGTGTGATCGGTCTGGTGTTGAACATTTGTGTTTCCGGGTTCATCGGGCTTTGCGGCCCGTTTGCATCCCTGCTGGCGGGGGGAGTGGCGGGTTTTCTCGCAGCGAACCAGGAAAAACCGTCAACGAAGTCGGATGGCGCAAGAGCGGGAGCGGTTGCCGGCGGCATTGCAGGCGGGTTGATGATCATCGGCCAGATACTCGGCGGCTTTGCCACCCTCGCGATGATGCAAATCACAGGCACACAACCGCCATTCGGAACATTGCCCCAAAGCGGCGACCCGGCCATGATGGCCGCATTCTACATCGGCGGGCTTGGCACCGGCCTTTGTTTTGGAATCATCGGCGCGGCGCTGGCCGCAGGCGCGGGAGCAGGCGCAGGGTATTTTGGAACGCCCGACCAGCCTCCCATCAATCCACCCATGTAAAACATATCCTTCTTCATAAAGCCAATGTCAAAGACGTTGGCTTTATAATTGTCTACAACCATCTCCAAGGAGAAAGCATGAACAAGGAAAACGAAGCAGTCATTTTGGGAGCGGCGCGAACAGCCGTTGGAAAATTTCAAGGCGGGTTGAGCGGAATCCCGGCCACAAAACTCGGCGCAGTCGCCGTCAAAGCCGCGGTGGAACGGGCGGGCATTGACCCGAAGGACATCGAGGAAGTTTTGATGGGCAACGTGGTTCAGGCAGGCAATGGGCAGGCCCCCGCGCGTCAGGCGGCGATTTTTGCGGGCGTGCCGGCCACCGTCAGCGCAACGGCGGTTAACAAGGTCTGCGGATCAGGCCTCAAGGCGGCGATGATGTCGGCGCAAGCCGTCCGCGCCGGCGATGCCGATTTGTTCGTAGCAGGCGGAATGGAGTCCATGAGCCGCGCTCCGTATCTTGTCAACGGGCGTTCGGGCGAACTCAAGTTCGGCAATCAAACTCTCACCGATGCCCTGCTCAACGATGGCTTGTGGGACCCATTCGAAAATTGGGGGATGGGCATGGCCGCCGAATTCATTGCGGATGAATATGAAGTGACGCGCGATGCGATGGATAAATTTGCGCTTCGCTCCCACCTGAAAGCGGTAGAGGCCCAGGAAGCGGGTCGATTCGCCCCGGAGATTGTTCCTGTCCAAATCCCTGGACGAAAGGGTGAAGTGACCATCTTCGACAAAGACGAAGGCCCGCGCAAGGATACTTCGCTCGAGTCGCTTGCCAAACTCAAACCCGCCTTCAAAGCGGACGGCAAAGTGACCGCGGGCAATGCTTCGCAAATGAACGACGGCGCGGCGGCAGTTGTGATTTCGTCCCGCGCGTATGCGGAGAAAAATAATCTCAAGCCATTGGCTCACATTGTCGGTTATGCACAGGCGGCTGTTGAACCGAAGTATCTCTTTGCCGCGCCCGCCCACGCCATTCCAAAGTTGTTGAAGAAAATCGGCTGGACGTTGAACGATGTTGACTTGATCGAACTGAACGAAGCCTTTGCCGCACAGGTTCTGGCAGATGGTTACGCCCTCGCCGATCAGGGCTGGAACTGGGACAAGGTCAACGTCAACGGCGGCGCGATTGCCCTCGGTCACCCACTCGGCGCAAGCGGCGCGCGCGTGTTGACGACCTTGATCTACGCATTGAAGAATCGCGGCTTGAAACGCGGCATTGCTTCGTTGTGTCTCGGCGGCGGCGAAGCAGTGGCGATGGCGGTGGAAGTGGATTGAGGTAAACACGTACACAAGTAAATACGTACACACGTGTCTACCTGTGTACGTATTTACTTGTGTACGTGTCTACCTGTGTACGTGTCTACCTGTGTACGTGTCTACTTGTTTGTATACTAACCACACCAAAAGGAAACCATGAACAACACTGAACGCAACGAAAAGATCGAACTCTACGGGCGCGGATTCAACTTATTGAAAGCCGCGCTGACTGAGGTCCCGGTGGAGGCGATGAAGTTCAAGCCCGAGCCGAAGGAGTGGAGCGTTTACGAGATCATCATCCACATCGCGGACAGCGAAACCAACGCGGCGTTACGCGCCCGCAAACTGATCGTCGAGCCGGGCGGCACGTTGATGGGTTACGATCAGGATAAATGGGCAATCGAGTTGAATTACCACGAGCACGATCTCGAAGACGCGCTCGAAGCGACCCGTATTGCGAGAAAGACGACCTACGCCCTGCTGAAAACCGTGCCGGATGAAATTTTCAACACGCACTGGCTGAAACACCCCGAATACGAGGATCCGTACACGTTCAATAAGTGGATTGACATTTATTCAAGGCATATTCCGGGGCACATCGAGCAGATACAGGAGAACGTAAGAAGGTATACAAGTAAACAGGTAAACAGGTAAACAGGTGCTGACCTGTCTACCTGTTTACGTATTTACCTGTCTACATCCCCCAAGGAGATCATATGACCATAAAACATATTTTTGTGATCGGCGCAGGGACCATGGGCAACGGAATCGCGCAGGTTGCCGCGACATCGGGTTACCAGGTCACCTGCATGGACGTGGTACCCGCCGCGCTGGAAAAAGCCAAAGCGACGATTGCCAGGTCAACAGCGAAACTGCTCGAAAAAGGGACGATCACCGCAGAGCAAAAAACCAGGGCGGATGCGATTCAATACGTGGAGAACATGGATTCGATGAAGGATGCCGACTTTGTCATCGAAGCCGCGACGGAAAACCCCGAATTGAAGTTCAGGATTTTCAAAGACATGGACGCCAACGCCCGTGAGGGCGTGATTTTGGCAAGCAACACTTCTTCGATTTCGATCACGAAGATCGCCGCACAGACCAAACGTCCCGACAAAGTGATCGGGATGCACTTCATGAATCCCGTGCCGCTGATGAAACTGGTGGAACTCATCAAAGGTCTCGCCACCAGCGACGAGACCCTGCAAACGACAAAAGACATGTGCCTGACAATGGACAAGGTCCCCGTCGAGTCCAACGATTCGCCGGGCTTCATCTCCAACCGCATTTTGTGCCCGATGATCAACGAGGCGATTTTTGCCTTGCAGGAAGGAGTCGGCACGCCCGCCGATATTGACATGGTGATGAGGCTGGGAATGAATCATCCGATGGGCCCGTTGACCCTGGCCGACCTCATCGGCCTGGATGTTGTCTTATTCGTGATGGAAGTGTTGCAACGCGATCTCGGCGAGGATAAGTACCGCCCTGCGTACTTGCTGAAGAAGATGGTGGATGCGGGTTATTTGGGAAGAAAGACAGGGAGAGGGTTTTACAATTACCAGTAACCAGTGATCAGTGAGCGCGTCACAGTCTCGTTGCGAAAGTGTGACGCGCTCTTTTTGTTTGTTTTGTTCGTTATTTACCCCGAAGCGCAATCGGCTTCAAATACGAATCGAGCAGGGCATCCATCTGCTCGAACGATTCACAGACGAAGAACATCGGGTTGAAGGCGTAAACCGTCTTGGGAATCAACGCAATCGTTTCGACATCGAACGGGGCCAGGATCACCTCGCCGCCAAAATATCCATCGCGGGAAATTCCCAGTTTCTCATACAGCGCGTGGACAACGTTCCATCCGCCCTCCTGCGAAGCCATCTGTCCTTTTCGATGCAGTTCGTTCACGCCGTCAATGATTCGGTGAATATCATTTTTATGGGCATGGAAATGATTTTGGAGCTGTTCGAACACATCCCCGCTGTAATCAATCACGGTATCGCGGCTGAGGCGGTAGAACTCCATGATCGTGTTCGCCAACTCACTGCGGCCGGAGATCGTCCCTGCGCCGAACACCTTGAAGCGATTATCCTCCATCACCAATCCAAACTCGGTGCTGTACCAGGCCAGGCGCTTGATGACCTCCCTTTCCTCCAGCGTCGCGTTCATGTAGGCCGGGGCAAATTTATCTTCGATGCGCGCGTAAAACTCCTGGGTCAGGTAGGGAAGGTGGCCGAAGATGTCGTGGAACATATCCGGTTCCGGCGTAAACTCCATCTGGTCACGGGTGCGCAGATAATCGGTAATCAGGAAAATGCGCTGCGCAAATTTTTTATACCAGTCATCGGCGAGGGTGTAACGGACCGCCGTTCGTTCGATGTGCCATCCGGTCCGAGGGTTGATGCGTTCGTTGAGATGTGCAACCGAAGGGATGTGGTGCGAATCGAGCTGTAACAATTCCAGCCCATCTTTGAATTCCTGACAGATATGCTCCAGCAGGTAGGGTTGGTGGATTCCGGCGAATAGGTCAGCCCAGATCGCATGTTGTTCGTCGGAGAAAGTAATTTCCTGGGTCTCAACAGT
>JBBIUO010000254.1:0-6336 GCA_037440205.1 Chloroflexota bacterium | reverse complement strand
TCGCTTTTTACCCAAACGACTGAAGTCGTTACTACGCTTTCGTGATCTACTGATACTGTCAAACAGAAGCGCCCGGTTTTGCCGGGCGCGTTGTTGTTCGTGGTTAAAAATCCGTTAAGGGCAGGTGAAGGTGGCACGCCCAAACTGCTTGTTGTTGGGCGAATCGATGTACACATCCACCCAGGCGCTGCTCCCCGGTGTGCTAAAGTTCATGGAGATGACGGGGCTTGTCTGCGTGCTGGCTGAATTGAAAACAAAACTGCCGGGAAGCGGGTCCGCAGACCCGTCGCTAAAGACTCTATGCAGGGTGACGGTGCCCGGGCCGTTTGTGGTCACACTGAAGGTGTAACTGAAATTGGGGCAGGAGCCGGTGACATTGAAGGTCACATTGGTGACTGTGAATACGTAATTGGTTGGAGTTATGGTAGGCGTGAAAGTAATGGGGGTGACACTTGGGGAACCCGTTGTCGCCGCCTGGACTTTGATATCCACATAGAAGGATTTACCCTGATAACCGCTCACAACCGGCACAAGCACATTTCCGTTCGTTGTGATGCGCCAGTATCCCCGGTAGTTGCCGAGGGTGGAGGGCGCAGTCAGATTCACTTCAAGATCAACTTCCTGGCCGGGCGCAACGGTGCTGATCGCCTTGGAGGCCGGGCCGCCCATTGAATCGCCGCTATCGAACACCAGCGAAAAACCCGTCCACGTGCAGGAGCCGATGTTCTTGATACGCCATTTTTTGATGAAAGCCTGGCCGGGAGTCACCACCGTGCCATCGGGGATGGTCACATCGGCAACGAATTGGGCGACGTTGCAATTGGACGTGGCGGTTGCCAGCGGGGTGTTTGTCTGGATCGGCAGGGGAATGGGGGTAAGGGTCGCAACAGCAGGCGGAGCAGAAGTAAGACTCGGCGTATTAATGACAGGGATGACGGGCGTGGCGCTCAGCAAAGCGCTCAGGGTCTGAGCAGCGGCGGTGGAGGCGATATCCTCTGTATTATTTGAAGGCAGGTTGCAGGCGCTTAAAAATAAGGCAATGATGATGAGCAGGTTATATAAGCGGATTTGTTTCTTCATGGATCTTCTCCTTCGTAATCACGGTATTGTACCGCAGGTCGAGTTTTGGCATGTTCATAAGGCCACTCGTTCTGACGCACGATTGCACCGGTTTGTTCCCAACCATTAAAACATTGCGGCGCAAAATCGGATGATTTTGCGCCGCAATACAAGCCGGTCGGTTTATTGACCCTGAACCTGCAGAATGTTCACAACTCCGTTCAACGGATAATAGGCGATCAGGATTTTGTTCCTGCCATGCGTGAACAGCGCCACCGAACACAAGTAGCCTTTCGCGGTTGTGATATCTTCCGTCTTCTCCAGGACCCAGCCGTTGTTCTTTGCCTGTTGATCGTAGTAGGCGAGGACGGTTTCCCACGTGGTGGTGGCAGGCACGGACGATATCAGTTGGAGGTCGCCGCTAATTCCCGATTGCTCACGAAGAATGGCGACAAAATAGTTGACATCATCCTTCGGTTCGGTTTCTTCCGGCATGGGCGGAAAAAGGAATCCATCCATTTCATCGGGGGCCCCTGAATCGACGGGAGTCTCCGTAGCCGCCCCGCCCGTATCCGCCGGCGCACCGGAATCCACAGGCGCACCCGAATCAACCGGGGCGGCGGGATTTGCAGGCGCCTCCGTGGCAGATGCGGACTTGCCGCAAGCCGTCAGACTGATGGTCAGCATGACAGCGATCAGTAAAAATTGGTACTTCTTCATTATTTTTATCTCCTTGATTTTTCGAACATTGCAAAATGCGTTCCTTCAAACAGGCCGCGTAGAAGCCGTGTACTGACAAGCAACAACGACATCCAGGCATATGTCCAGCCTGAAATTCAGAGACAGCGAATTTTACTTTATTATGTCTTCCTATTGAACGGTTTCTGCGTGTGCGCCGGCCATCCACAACCCGAGTTGTTCGCGGGTGGTTTTCTTCGACTCCACAACTGCAACGATCTGTCCGCGATACATGACGGCGATGCGGTCGGAGAGCGCCATGATCTCATCCAATTCAGCGGAGATCAGCAGGACTGCCACGCCCCGGTCTCGCATTTGAACGATCTCGCTGTGAATATATTCAATGGAGCCAACGTCCAGGCCGCGGGTGGGTTGATTCGCAATGAGGAGTTTTACATTTTCGCGGCTCAACTCGCGCGCCACGATCACTTTTTGCTGATTGCCGCCGGAGAGTTTCCCGGCATTCACAAAGGGAGAGGGTGTGCGGACATCGAAGGCATCAATGAGTTTGCGCGCATTTTCATCGAGGGCCTTTTGTTGGAGTACCCCACGATTACTGAATGGCGGGCGGTAATAATCGCAAAGCGCCATGTTATCGGCAACGCTGTAAGCAAGCACAAGGCCGTGTCGCTGGCGGTCTTCGGGAATATGAGCCAGCCCGGCTGCAGTGATGATGCGCGGAGGTTTGCCGGTGAGATCGTGCCCGCCGATAAACACTTTTCCGCCGTGAGGTTCCCGCAAGCCGGTGAGCGCCTCGGAGAGTTCGGTCTGTCCATTGCCCTGGACGCCCGCAATGCCAAGCACCTCGCCGGCGCGTACTGTGAACGATACATTGTGAACTGTTTCCAGGCCGCGTTGATCGCGGGCGGAAAAATTCTCCACTTTGAGGATTTCCTCGCCGGCTTCGCGATCTTTTTTGTCAACCGTAAGAATGACCTGACGCCCGACCATCATGTTTGCCAATTGGGCTTCGTTCGTCTCCAACGGCTTGACCGTGTTGATCACGTGCCCCGCGCGCATGACGGTGATGCGGTCCGCCACGGCCAGGACTTCCTTGAGTTTGTGGGTGATGAAAATGATGGAAACACCGCGCGCTGTCAGGTCACGCATGATGCGGAAAAGGTCCTCCGCCTCCTGCGGGGTAAGCACAGCGGTGGGTTCATCGAGAATGACGATCTCTGCATTGCGGTAAAGGGTCTTGACGATCTCGACTCGTTGTTGCAGGCCCACAGGCAAATCGCCGACCATTGCGGCCGGGTCTACATCGAGGCCGTACTGTTTCGAGATTTCGTTGATTTTCCCGGCAACAGTCGCACGGTCCAGTGCGCCGCGTTTTGTTGTCTCATCCCCAAGCATGACATTCTCCGCGACGGTGAAGACCGGGATGAGCATGAAATGTTGATGCACCATGCCGATGCCGGCTGCAATGGAGTCGTTCGGGGAATGGATTTGAACCGGTTTCCCGTTGACAAAAATCTCGCCTTTATCCGGATGATGCAGGCCGTAGATCAAATTCATCAATGTGCTTTTGCCGGCGCCATTTTCTCCCAGCAGGGCGTGAATTTCGCCCTTTCGCAGGTCAAAGTTGACATTGTCGTTGGCAAGCACACCGGGGAATTGCTTGGTGATACCTTTCGCTTCGAGAACAGTTTGGGTTGCGGACATGGCGACCTCCTATTTCTCGTATGGGACGCCGTCTGCGGCGGGAGGAATGGTCCTGCCGATGATGCCGGTCAGGATGAACATGGTGAGAATGTACGGCGTAAGTCCCACGATATAGGATTCCTGCAGGAACGACCATTGCGGGGGAATGACATCGCGGAATATTTGCATATTGATCAACAACGCCTGCGATGCGCCGAAGACCAGCGATGCCGCCCATGCTCCAATGGGTGTCCAGTTCCCGAAGATCATGGCGGCCAATGAAATGAAACCGCGTCCGTTTGTAAGCAGGGGTTCAAAAGACGGAACCGACTCGATGGTGAAGTATGCCCCGGCAAGACCGGCGAACATGCCGCCGATCAGCACGTTGAGATAGCGCATTTTGGTCACATTGATACCGACCGTATCCGCCGCCTGGGGATGCTCCCCCACAGCGCGACTACGCAAACCCCAGCGGGTATTGAACAGAACGTAGTGCGAGAAAAACACAAGCAAAACCGCGCTGATGGCAATCGGCTTCTGATCGAATACGCGATTGATGGCTTGAAGGTTTTCGAGGCAACCCGCGGAAGTTCCGCATAAGGATGAGAAGATTTCCGTGATCGGAACATGAAGGGTGGGCAGAACGCCGGGGGAGTTTGGAACCGTGCCGCCGAATACACTGCCTTTGCCAAAGAACAACTGACGATTCAAAAAGCCGGTCAAGCCAACGGCGAGGATGTTGATGACCGTCCCGCCGATGATCTGATCCACCTTGAAGGTGATCGAGAGCACGGCATGGAGCAGGGCCATCAAAAGCCCGGTCAGGATTGCGAAAATAAGGCCGATGGTGATGCTGATTCCGATGCCCATTCCAAAAATGTGGAACATGTAGATCGCGGCCAGCCAGCCGAAGAAGGCGGAGGTAAGCATCATGCCTTCGATGCCGATGTTCACCACACCGGACCGTTCGCAGTACACGCCGGAGAGCGCACCCAAAGTCAACGGGGTTGCGACGGCAATGGTTGTAGCCAGCATACTGGTGATGATTCGAATGGGCGATTGTTTCACCTGTCCGATCATGACCACCGTACCGAAGAGCGATAAAACCAAAACGTTTCCAGTCCATGTTTTCTCCTAGCCTCCCCAGCCCCGGGTCAGTACGACGCGCTCGCCCTTGGACTTGATCCGATAGATGTAGCGCACGATCGCGTCCGCCGCCACAAAGAGCAGGATGAACGCCTGGATCATGGAAATCAAATCCACAGGCATTTGGGTAAGGAATTGCATCCGGGTCGCTCCATTGCGCATGGCCGCAAAAAGGAAAGCCGCCAGCACCACCCCCAGCGGATGAGACTTGCCCAGCAGGGCAATCGCAATGGCGTCAAAACCATACCCGATGGAAAAGCCAAGTTCGTGGCGATAATTCAAACCTGTGACTTCGATGGTGCCCGCCAGCCCGGCCAACATGCCGGAGAACACCATGGTAAGGATGATGATCCGTTTGACGTTAATCCCCGCATATTTTGCGGCATCCGGGTTCAAGCCCACCGTGCGGATTTGAAACCCGAGAGTCGTTTTGTTCAACAGCCACCAGATGAGGAACGCCATCAACAAGGCAAGTACGAATCCCCAGTGAACGCGCAACCCATCAAAGATGGGAGGGATGCGAGCGCTTTCCGCGATCAACGGTGTGCGGGCGATCACATTCGTCGGGCTTCTATCCTTCATCACGCCGTTTAATAAAAAGGAGGTTGTGTTGAGCGCGATGTAATTCATCATGATGGTGTTGATCACTTCGTGCCCGCCCGTGTAGGCCTTTAGCGCGCCCACAATGCCGGCCCAAAGGCCGCCCATCAAAACCCCGAAAACAATGGCCAGCGGAAGATGAACGATCAACGGCAGATCAAACCCAAGCCACTCCGGCAGGGCATATCCCACCAGAGACGAAGCCACAGCGCCGACAGCCAGCTGTCCTTCCGCGCCGATATTGAACAGGCCGCCCTTAAAAGCCAGGGCGACCGCCAGTCCCGCAAAGATGTATGGTGTCGCCCACACTGCCGTTTCACTTAATGCCTTCGTCGAACCAAATGAACCTTCGATCAATCCCCGATAGGCAAGGATCGGATTTCCGCCTACAAATGCGATGATCACACCGCCGACAACAACCGCCGTCAGAATTGCCAGGAAGGGAACCAGGCTGGATTCTGATATGGACTGCAAGATTTGTCTCGTCAGCGACTTTGATTGCTTTTCTGGTTGCATCCTTCGCTCCAATGGAACTGTGAAATGTAGGACAATTATATCAAAGAAGCCGCCGGAAAACCCGGAAACGCTATTGCGAACTCAAATAAAAAAGGAGGGAGGCTTGCGCCTCCCTCCTTTTTTATTTCGCAAAAAGCTTATGGTTTGACGGGAGGAACGTTGGTCTTGATGGAGCCATCGAGCAGGCCCTTGTTGATCTCTTCCATCATCGTCTTGACATCGGCGGGGACGCTCGCATCCAGATCGTGGAACGGAGCATAGCCGGCATCACCGAACACATTGCCGTCCTGAATCGAGCCGTCCTTGGTGGCGGCAATCAGTTTGGCAACTCCGGGGGTGATCAACTTCATCGCGCTGGAGAGCATGCGCGGGGCGGCTTCCGGCAGGGTCAGGTACTGGTCGGTATCCACGCCGATGCCATAAGCGCCGGCCTGGGCGGCGGCGGTGACGGCGCCGTTACCGGTCAAACCACCACAACCAAAGATCGCGTCCGCGCCCTGATCCATCATGGACTTGGCGGTCTGAGCGCCCCATTCAGGGTCGGTGAAGGTCTTGTCGAAGCCCACATCGCTGTGATACACAACGAACACTTCGGTGGTCGTGCCGTTCAGTCCGTCGGCATAAGCGGCGCCG
>JBBIUO010000253.1:0-6337 GCA_037440205.1 Chloroflexota bacterium | reverse complement strand
ACGGCGGCAAGCACGTACCCGTTTTCTTCGGCGTAGGTCTTGAGCAAAATCGTCATGCTGAACCATCTCTGCGCGAGATTGGCGTCGGTCAACTTTGGCGGCACGAGCGGCGAGTAATAATCATGGAACATGATGATGTGCGGCTTGTACTTGTCCAAATATTCAACCGTAATTTTTCCATTGTGCGCGATGAACTGGTCGTTCAAACCCCACGTGTCAATCGCCGTCCAGCCCGAATAATACGGAACCAGCCCCGCCTCGGTGGTGGCGATCACATATCCCTTGCCGCGATATTCCGCCAGCAACTTGCCCATCTCGTAACGCCCGTCGCGTTCGTAGGGTCTCGCGCAAGTCTGCTGGAAGGATGTGAGAAAGCAATTTTGATACGACGAATAATAAACCAGACTCACAAACAGCGCGACTCCCGCGACGAGATACGCGCTTCTTTCCCTAACCGACAATTGATTCAGCCACGAGAAATTTAATCGCCCCGTGAGTTGTGTCCACGACATGAGCGCGATTGGAACCAGCGCGTACTGAAAGCGCGCGCCGAAGTTCATCTCGTCGGAGATTAGCACGAACGCGGAAGCAAATCCCAAAATGGGAACGAGATAAGCAACCGTCTGTTTGGATGTCTCACGCGAGCGGAAACCGAGGATGAAAATAAAGACCATCGGCAGGCATATCCGCAGTGTATTCGAAAGGGAATTGAAAAACGAATCCCAGTGCAGGCCGCTATCCCCCTTTTTGTAAAACGGATTTGGTAACGGATAACCAAAATAATTCCAACGCCAAACAAAATACGCACCGCCGAGCAAAAGGAAAGTTGCAACAAAGACAGCAACGATTGAAATCGAATTCTTCCAGCCGCGCATGACGATGATCGAAAGCAACATCAACACAGCAAGGATGACTCCTTCGGGGCGAATGAGTCCAGTGACGAGTCCGCTCAGGGCGAAGGCCAGAGTCAAGCCAAAGGGCGGATTCTCTTTTTGAATCAGAATCAGGCCCAAGGTCCAGGTGGAAGCGGCGGCGAAGGCAAAGAAAGGCGTCCCGAAGTAGGCGGCCACATAGGAGAATCCAGTTCCAACGGCGAGATAAAGTCCGCTTAATAATGAAAGGGGAATGTTTGCGTTGTTGACTCGGCGGTTCGTCCAATAGACAAGCAACACGGTGATCAGGTGCGAAGCAAAGCCGATGCCGCGAACCGATTGGCCGACGGTGAGATCGAGTTTGATGAGCGCGGCAGAAGCGGCCATGAAAAGAAAATCGGTCGCGCCATCCACGGGATGCTCGCCGATGTTCCAGACAATGCCGTGACCCTGCGCGAGATGCTGGGCGTAGCGCATGAGCATGGCGGCATCTTCAAACGGCGGGATCGAAAAATCCACATACCGCGCGGCGTAGAAAAGTGTGAAGGCGACGAGGGCGAGAGAGATGAGGAGGTCGGGGGAAAGTTTTTTGGAAGTCATAACGTGATACGTGATACGTGATACGTGTTGCGTGTTCCGTTGTTTACCTGTCTACGTGTTTACTTGTCTACTTGTTTACTTGTTTACTTGTTTACTTGTTTACTTGTTTACTTCTCTACCTACACCAACGAGTACCCGCCATCCACAACAATGGTCTGGCCAGTGATGTATTCATTTCGAATCAAAAACTCAAGCGCGGATGTGACTTCGTCGAGCGCGGCGGCGCGTTTGAGCGGAAGTTTTTGCACGAGAGCATTCCACTGTTCCTCAGTGACCACATCCGATGGCAAGACAAGTCCCGGCGCAATGGCATTGACTCGAATCTTCGGAGCGAGAGCGCGGGCAAGCAATTTCGTCAGCGACTCGAGCGCGGCCTTGCTGACCGTGTACGACGGATAGCGGCTCCATGCTTTTTGCGCGCCGATGTCTGTAATGTTGACGATGAGTCCGCCGTCGGTCATGCGTTTTGCGGCTTCCTGCGCGAGGAGAAACGGCGCGCGCAGATTAAGATCAAGAGCCGAATCCCAATCATGCAGTTCGAGTTCCTGCGGTTTCCCAACAGGCATCACCGCCGCCGAATTGACGAGAACTGAAAAGATGAAAGATGAAGGATGAAGGATGAAATCAAGTTCTTTCATCATGGATTGGATTTGCAGCGGATCGGTCAGGTCGGCTTTGAGAAGATGCGCTTGCACGCCAAGAGATTCAATCGCGGTCTTTGTCTTCCATGCTTCATCCGCCGAGGCGCGATAATGCAGGGCGATGGAGTATCCCATGCGGGCAAGCGAAAGCGCGAAGGCTTTGCCAAGTCTGCGAGCGCCGCCGGTGACAAGTGCGAGGGACATGAAGCGATTGTAAACGAAAAAGCAGTCACAGGAAACTAAATGCTATAATTTGAGCAAGGAGTTGCCACTTGAAATCAAATGATTCCGCTTATCTTCAATTGATGGTAGAGCCGATCAGGTCATGCGCCAATTACAGGCCAAAGTTTGGTCAAGGAGCAGGAAATGGCCTTACTTTACGAGAGTTTCAACGCCTGTATAAAAGCGATCCGTTCTACAACTGGCTTGGGCTGGACAATCCCATGATGTATGCCGCACACAAAGCGGCAGGCGGCATCACCAGCCTATACAGGCAAATTGGAATCGGGTGCGAGAGACTCTTTAGAACAATCATAAAAGACTCCTTCTCTCTTTCCAACGATGACGCAACATGGTCATACAGTATTCCACTACCCGGTGGCAGGTCAAGAACCCTGCATCTCGATGGGCGCGTGCAGCTCGATAGAATTACTGACGGAAAAAGGCGCGACGCCTTTCACGACTGGATGAGACACTCCGCGGCGGTCATCGGCATAGACAAAAAAGTATTTTCAACTCTGACTGGCGCTGTTTTCGAAGTGCGGCAGGGATACAAAAGCAAGGATTCAAAAAGGCAAAACGCGGACATTGCAAATGCAGCCACCGCCTACACAAATGCCTACCTGCCCTGTGCCATTGTGTTTTCACAGCAAATTGACGAGGATATTCTGTTGAGATACAGGCATGAAAGGTGGATCGTCCTTACCGGCATCGAAGGCGCGGGCAATCCACTTACCTCCACGTACGACTTTATGAATGAAGTCGTCGGTTATGATCTTGCCGCTTTCTTCAAGCGCAACAGCAAAAAGATAAAATCCGAGATAAGCAATGTATTGAAAACCTTATTAATGCCAGAGAAAAACCAATGACAGCATTGGAGCAAAAGGAAGTCCTGCGCCAGCGCGCAGATTACACACACAAGCACAACGCCAAGGCGGGCAGATATGGATGGTTGAGATTAACCCCTGCGTATTCCCTAAAGGTCGTGGAGGAAATCATCGCCGGGCGCCCCAGCTCGAACCGCGTGCTTGATCCATTCTGCGGAACAGGGACCACCGCGCTTACCGCCGCCTACTACGGGCACGAAAGCGTCACAATGGACATCAATCCATTTTTGCTGTGGCTTGCGCAGGCCAAAACGAGAGTGTACACGCAAAGGGAAATCAACGACACACAGGATGCCTGCCGGAATGCCATTGAACTGACGCAAAGCCGCAAAAAAGAGTCGACTCCCCCACCCAACATTCACAACATAGGAAGATGGTGGGGACCCAAATCGCTGGACTTTCTAACCACGCTTCAAACGGCCATAAGAGAAGCGACCAAAGAGGACTCGGCGGAACGAACCCTTCTTCAGGTTGCCTTTTGCCGTTCGTTGATCCAATTATCGAACGCGTCATTCAACCACCAGTCCATGTCGTTCAAGGATGACAGACAACTCCGATTCGATTTTCAAAACGATATGACGGATCAATTTGCCCTGGACGTTCACTTTGTTTTGAGTGGGGCGGGTGAAAATCCCAATGGGAAGGTCATTGTATTGCATGGCGACGCCAGGGATATTGAAAAAACATTGGACGGAAAATTCGACCTTGTTGTCACTTCGCCGCCGTACGTCAACAGAATGTCCTACATCCGTGAACTCAGGCCCTACATGTACTGGCTCGGTTATCTGTTGAATGGACGGGATGCAGGTGAACTGGACTGGCAGGCCATTGGCGGAACATGGGGAATTGCCACAAGCCGCCTGATGGAATGGACACGCCCGGCGGGTCATTTCCAAAGCGGCCAACTGGACATCATCATCGAAAAAATCGCCCACGCCGACAATAAAAACGGCGTTGTGTTATCGAAGTATGTGACAAAATACTTCGACGACATGTGGCTTCACTTCAAGGGATTGGCAAAGGTCTTATCCCAAGGCGCGGAGATCCATTATATCGTCGGAAATTCGACCTTCTACGGAAACCTCGTTCCCGCCGAACTGTTATATGCCGAAATGCTAAACGAGCTGGGGTTTGCAAAAGTAAAATGCAATGCGATTCGCAAGCGCAATTCAAAAAAGGAACTGGTCGAGTTCGATGTAACCGCTTCATGGATATAAGCGGCGGCGCGTTTCATCAAAGAACCGTTTGCAAAACAGATCATCAGTTGGTCAAATCGGGAACAAACACGGAACCAACATGGAAAAAATGACGTCCTCTTCGCATGAAAAACCAATCCGCTGGAGTTGGATGAACAATCCCATCATCGCCAAGGAATTGAAAGGCCGGATGCGCGGCAGGCAGGGATTCATCATGCTGACCGCCTACCTCGGATTGATCAGCCTCGTCATCTACGGCGTATATGTCTACGCCGTGCGCGACACCTATTACCGAAACCCCGGCTTTTTGCAGGAGGCGGGCAAGAAGGTTTTTCAAGTTGTCGTCCTGCTTGAAATTGTCATGACAGGCCTGATCGGTCCCGCGCTCACGGTAGGCGCAATTTCGTCGGAGCGCGAGCGGCAGACCTTCGATCAACTGCGAATCTCCCTGCTCACGCCAAAAGACATGGTGATCGGCAAACTGGGCGCATCGGTGATGTACCTGCTTTTGCTCATCGTCGCGGCCATTCCCCTGCAAAGCCTGGCCTTCTTTCTCGGCGGCGTGGGCATGGCAGAAGTGTTGGTCTCGATCTGGATTCTGATACTCTCGACGATCAACTTCTGCACGCTGGGCTTGTATTTTTCGAGCATCGCCAGACGCACCTCGGTCGCCACGGCCATTTCCTATTCCATGCTTGTGCTCTCCGTCGCGGCCATGGGCGCAATCGCTTATGCCGTCGGGCAAAACTCCTACCTCATCTCATCCACGACCATGGCGTTTCAGCGTTTCCTGCTAAATTTTTTGTGGACGCTGTTTTCCACAAATCCGTTCTCGGCGGCGTTCATCAGCGAGTTTATGCTTGTGGAAGAACAAAGCCTTTTCCTGATCTATCCGCCCGATTTTTCGCTTGCGTTGTTCTCGCCCTGGATTTTGTATTCGATCTTCTCTGTAACAATGACCTTTTTAATGATAAGGTTAATCGTCTTCTACCTGAACCGTCACGAGCCGTGACACGGAGCAAATGACATGAGCACGATAAACAATCTCAACCATGCCCTGCAAAATTGGATTCGCTGGCTTCGCGTCCAACGCGCCCTCACCTGGTATCTGCGCGGGCTGGCCGCGGCGCTGGGCATATCTCTGCTCATCGGCGGCGGCGGTTTGCTTCAGGCAAAACTTTTGAAAAACGAATTCCTCGCACTGGTCATTGCATCCGTCACTTTGCTTCCGATTATTTTTTCGGTCGTCGCGTTTTTCTGGAACGTGAATCCGATCAAGGCGGCGCGGCATTTCGACCGCGCGTTTCACCTCGAGGAACGAGTCAGCACGGCGCTGGAATTGCAGGATGAAGATCATGCAAACGAGATGATTCAAAAACAGTTGGATGACGCGGTCGACGCCGCGCACCGCATCAAACCGACCCGGGACCTGCCTCTGCGAATTGGAAAAATTGACTCAGCCCTGGCTTTGATCCTCGCACTGCTCATCGGCGTTTTGTGGTTTCGCGGAGAGGCGCTGTTCGCCGCCGCCAGCCGCCAGCGCGCTGTGGAACAAGCCATCGCGGAACAACAGCAACAGATCGAAGAGATCATCAAAGAGATCAACGAAAACGATTCGTTAACTGCCGAACAAAAACAGGAACTCACCAAGCCGCTCAATGAAGCCATGCAGGCGCTGGATCAAAATCCGTCACTTGAGGGTGCGGTTTCCATTTTGACGAACACAGGCGAAAAATTGCAAGCCTTGAACAGCGAGCAGGCGGGTCAAACCGCGCAGGCATTGAAAGAGGCGGGCAGTTCCCTGCAATCGCAGGAAGGGACTCCGCTTGAATCGGTCGGGCAAAATCTAGCCAACGGAAATTTCACGCAAGCCGCCAACGAACTCAGCAACATGGACTTGAGTCAGATAAGCCCCGAAGAAT
>JBBIUO010000252.1:6071-6354 GCA_037440205.1 Chloroflexota bacterium | reverse complement strand
CCACCAGATCGCTCGCGGCGGATTTTCCCGTCACCGCTTCATCGCCCCAAATGCCCAAAATATCATCCTGCACCTGAAACGCCAACCCGAGGTGATGCCCAAACAACCGGTAGGATTCCTGACGAGATTCTGTCGCGCCGCCCAGCAATGCGCCGATGTGTGTGCAGGCAGAGAGCAGGGCAGAGGTCTTCCCGCTGATCATCGGCCACTAATCCTCGATGCCGAGATCGCTATGCTGTTCATAAGACATATCAAGGAAATGGCCGCGTGTCAGATTGAGGCA
>JBBIUO010000252.1:0-6037 GCA_037440205.1 Chloroflexota bacterium | reverse complement strand
TTGACCACGACCTCTGCCGGATAAAATTCCGCCAGATCCGAAATTGCCTGATTGGCAATCACAAACAGCGCATCACCAGTATTGATCGCCATCGGGGAACCCCACTTGACCCAGACAGTATCCCTGCCGCGGCGCTTGTTTGAGTTATCCTGAATATCATCGTGAACCAGTGAAAAATTATGAACCAATTCCACCGCAGCGGCGGCTGATTTTGCGCGTAGCCAATTTAGTGCTTTTTCTTTGCCGTCCAGAGTTTCATTCAATATTCCGTTGCACGAGGCAGTTGACAGCAACACAAGCAGGGGGCGGATGCGTTTTCCTGTTGCTTCGGGGCCTGCGCCATCGCCTGTCCATCCCATGTGGTAGGTGAGCATCTCGTGAAAGGGTTTGGTGCGAGGCTGGTCAAGGCGGGCAACCTGTCGTTGCAATTCCTCTTCAATGATCTTGAGCATGGATTTCTGAATGTTTGGCATGGTTGTTTTCCGTTATGTGTGTTTGGATGATTGAGGATGAATCTCCCATCGCATCAAATCCCGCTCCAATTGTTCGGGCGACTCGAAATGAATGGTGTGAAAGCCCAGTTTTTTCGCTGTCTCGATGTTGGCGGGAGAGTCGTCAATAAATAGGCATTCCTGCGCTTCGCGGTTGATCCTGTGCAATGTGAGTTCAAAAATGGCGGGATTCGGTTTGACGATCCTATGCTCGCCTGAAATGATCATGTCATCGAAGAGATTCAAAAAATCGTAACGCTCCGTCATCAACTGAAATTTTTCGACGGAGAAATTGCTCAGCATGTAAAGCGGCCAGCCTGCCCGCTTTAATTTACGGACGATTTCCACCGTGCCATTGAGCACTTCAGTGATGCTGTCTTCCCAATGGGTGTCGTACGCCTGGATCAAGTCTGCGTATTGAGGGAAGCGGGATGAGAGTTCGGCGACGCCATCATTAAATGAACGGCCTGCGTCCTGGTGCGCATTCCATTCGGGGAAGCGAATTTCCTGGAGGAAAGAGTCAACCGCTTCCGGGTCGGGAAAGAAGCGTCTGTAAAGGGCGTGGGCATCCCATTTAACAAGGACATTGCCAAAGTCGAAGATAATGGTTGTGATGGTGGAATTCATCTATTGAATCAATCTCCAAACCTCGAAGCCTGCAAAGCCGGTAGAGCCAAGTTTTGCGCGCGGCTTTGCCGTCCATTGCGCGAAGATGCCGGCTGTGCGGTCGAGCGGGTCGTAGAGCAGGACCTCGTTGATGACGAAGCCCTGCCCGGTGTTGTAGTTGGTCACGGAGTAAGTGCGACCCTGCGAGTCGACGCGGTTGACGACGAGCATGTGCTCGAAGTTGCCCTCTGTGCCGGAGTAAATGTAGACGAAATCTCCGGGCAGGAGGGGATTTGCGCTCCAATTGAATTGATCGATACGGACTTTATATCGAGTGTCGGAATATGTTGTTTTGGGAAATGCTTTTTCGATGGTGAGCCGGTCTTTTCCGAGATCGGGGTTAATGAGAAAGAAATCGTGCGGCTCAAGTTCCTCTTCGCTCAGGATGCCGGCCTTTTGCAGGATGGCAATGGCAAGCGGGCCGCAGGTGTTGCTTGGGTCTGAAAAACGGACGTGGTTGATCAGCACCGACATTTGCTTGCTTTGTTCGTACGTCGGCGCGAGGAAGAACTGCGAGGCTTCATATAATTGGATCTGCTGTTTCCGCGTGAGCGGCCCCATCGGGACGATGTCGCCGGTTGTCATCATGATCTCGGCTGTGATGAGCGTGGGAGTTGGCGAAGGCAATGGCGTGGATGTGGGAAGATCGGTGGGGGTGTGGGCGAACGTGGCTGTGGGCGTGAAAATGGATGCGGATATTTCTGCGGATGTTGCAGTTGATTCGGGTTGGGCGGTGTTTGTCTCCCTTGGGTTTTCGGCTGTGGGGATGAATGTTTCCTGAAAACCATCCAATAAATTTGCGGCGGGTGTGTTGCGTTGGGGTATGAAGAGAAAGCCTATAAAAAGGAGGCTTGCAATGAGCGCGCCGATGCCAAGCCCGATGCCGAGATATTTGATGTCCGATGAACGCATGGGAATATTCTAATCGAAGGATGGAAATGCCGGGTTGAGGATTTTGAAATGTCTCCCAGTAGTTAACACTCCAGCCGCCGTCCCCGGCGGCGTTTCACAAAGGAAGTCCTGCGCCGGGGACGGCGCAGGGAGCAGAGTGGGTTTTTGTTTCTCGTTAAAAATGATAGAGCCGAATTGTCTCAATTTGACTTTGAGCGGGATTCTAAGATTAGAGAGCAAGCCAATGCGTCTTGAGGAGTGACGGCAAACGAGAGTATGATTTATCCAATGGAAAAACCCAAGACCGACGCGGCTGAAACTGCCAGGGATGAATCGCGCCCGCAATCTTTTGAAGCGCTGTTTGCGGAGCATTGGACGCGTGTGTTTCGCGTTTTGCGCCGCCTGGTTGGAGACCCTGTGGAGGCGGAAGATTTGGCGTTGGAGACCTTTTTCCGTTTGTTCCAGCGCCATCCCACAGTCACGATGGAAGCGGACTTCAACGTCGGAGGATGGCTTCATCGGGTGGCGGTCAATCTTGGACTGCATTCCATCCGCGCTTTCAAACGTCGTGAATATTACGAAATGGAAAGCGGGCGGCTTCATTTGGATGAAACGCCGGATGCCGGCCCGGCGGAAATTCTGGCGCAGAAAGAGGAGCGGAATTTGGTCCGCCAGATCCTTTCGCAGATGAACGAGAGGCAGGCACAATTGTTGACCATGCGTTATTCCGGTCTTTCCTACAAGGATATTGCCGAGGCGTTGAATCTCTCTCCCACTTCCATTGGCCCATTGCTCTTACGCGCCGAACGTGAATTTGAAAAGCGCTATCAGGCGCTTGTGAAGGAGGAACCATGAGCGATCACTTGAACGATGGGGAACTGCGCGCTTCCCTCGATGGTGAATTGGATACCACAGGTGTGCGGCACTTGGAAACCTGCCCTGCCTGCCGGGCGCGCCAGCAAGCGATAAAGGCACAGAATCTGCAAACTGCTCAACGGCTCGCGTTTCTTCACCCTGCGGATGAACCTGTTCCATCCGCGCAAAGGGCGTGGAGCCGCCTTTCGCAAAAATTGTCAACTCATAAGGAGAATTCCATGTTCAAAAAACTATTTGCTTTTCCGGTGGTGCGTTTGGGCGCCGCCCTGCTTTTGATCTTGGCTTTGACATTGGCCTTTCCTGGCGCACGCGCGCTGGCAGATGAAATTCTGAACCTGTTCCGTGTTCAGCAGGTGACGGTGATTCCGGTGGATTTCACCGGGCTGGAGCAATTGACCGGTGACGGCACGCTTGGAAACCAATTCACCGAACTCATTTCCAGCGCCATTGAAATGACAAAGGAACCCACTGACCCGGTCGAAGCCGCGAGCGCCGAAGAGGCGAGTGCGTTGGCGGGATTCTCTGTCCGCGTGCCGCAGGATATGTCGCCATCCCAGATCATGGTGATGAGCGGAGCGGCGTTTACGCTCACGGTGGATCGTCAAAAGGCCCAGGCATTGCTCGATGAAGCCGGGCGGAGCGACCTCATTCTGCCTGAAACAATTGACGGAGCCGATATTTCCGTAGACATCCCTTCCTCTGTCAGCATCGGGTTTGGAACGTGTCCAAAACCTCAAACAGATGGTTCGGATGAAAGCGACTCCGAATCTGGACTGCCCGGCAGGCGTTATCCCGATTGTGTTATGCTTGTCGAGATGCCCAGTCCCACCGTCAATGCGCCTGCGGGTGTTGACGTGAATCAACTGGCGCAGATCGGATTGGAATTCACCGGCATGACCAGCGAAGAAGCCGCCGCTTTTGTTCAAACCGTTGATTGGACTTCCACGCTCGTTGTGCCAATTCCAAAGAGTGCAGTGACCTATGAGCAGGTGGAGGTTGACGGTGTGACCGGTACGCTCATCCAGCGCCCGGCGGATGATTTCCCGGAATATGCCCTGCTGTGGGTCAAGGATGGAATCATCCACATCATCAGCGCATTGGGAACCGAATCCCAGCAAGCCATTGATATGGCGAACTCACTTCAATAACCAACCATGACCGTTGCGGCAATCGTTACTGATGAATTGAGAAAAGTCTTCGGCGAACGCGCCGCTGTGAAAGGCCTCACCCTGCAAGTGGAGCAGGGTGAGGTGTTCGGTTTTTTGGGACCGAACGGTGCGGGCAAGACAACCTCCATTAAAATGCTGCTTGGACTGGTTGCGCCAACGTCGGGTTCCGGCCATCTTCTTGGAAAGCCGATTGGTGATCGCGCCACCCGCGCGCACATCGGTTTTTTGCCCGAACACTTTCGTTTTCAAGACTGGCTGACTTCGCGCGAGTTCCTTGAGTTGCACGGCGAACTGCTTGGCATGGATTCACGCAGTCTTCGATTGCGAATTGACGAACTGCTCGAGCGTGTGGGGCTGGCTGAATTCCGCAACAACCAACTGCGAACTTTTTCAAAGGGAATGCTTCAGCGAATCGGTCTGACGCAGGCGCTGCTCAATCATCCACGCCTTGTTTTTTTGGATGAACCGACATCCGGTCTCGACCCGGTGGGGCGGCTCCTCGTTCGAGATATCATCCGCGAGTTGCGCGATCAAAATACCAGCGTATTCCTCAACTCCCATTTGCTGAGCGAGATCGAGGTCACGTGTGATCGCGTGGCATTCATCCGCCATGGGGAAGTGATACGTCTCCTTGAACTTGCCTCCCTCGATCAAAACCTTTCGCACGTCACCATTCGCGCTTCCGGCCTGACGCCGGAGATTCTCTCCGGTCTTTCCAACTGGGGGCGGGATATCCAAGTCAACGACGAGCGATTGACCCTGACCGTTCACAGCGAAGACGATTTACCTGAGATCACCAATTATCTCGTGGAGCATCATGCGCGGGTGTATGCCATCACGCCCCGGCGCACCTCGCTCGAAGAAATATTTGTCGAAACCGTTGGGAAGGATGGCGGACTGTGAAGAACATCTGGATTTTGGCGCGCATGACCTTTCGTGAAGCGATCCGCAGACGCATCGTTCTTACTGGACTTTTGCTTGGTCTGTGTTTCCTTGTCATTTTCTCCGCTGGATTTCACATGATCTACTCGAATGCCTACCGGAACGAGGAGGGGACTACACTTCACCGCGTCATCCAGGCCGAAGGAATCAATGTGCTTTTGTTGATGGGATTGTATGCGGTTGCGTTTTTATCCGTCGCCATGGGAGCATTGTTGGGAGCGGACACACTGGCTGGAGAGATTGCATCCGGCACAATTCAAACGCTTGCATCCAAACCCGTCCGCCGCTCGGATATTGTGCTGGGAAAATGGCTGGGCTTTGCGGAATTGCTGGCCTTGTATTCCCTGCTCATGTCCGGCGGGACGGTGTTGAGCGTGTACATTCAATCCGGTTACACCCCTTCCAATTTGCTCACGGGCGTTTCGTTAATTTACCTGGAGGCCGTGCTGATCATGACCATCTCACTGGCTTTTTCCAGCGCGTTGCCGGGGCTGGCGACCGGCGGAGTGGTCTTTGGGCTGTATGGCCTTGCCTTCATCGGCGGCTGGATCGAACAAATCGGCGCATTGTTGCAAAACCAGACCGCGGTGAAGATCGGCATCATCACGAGTCTGATCGTCCCCAGCGAGGCGTTATGGCGGCGCGCCTCCTATGAAATGCAAACGCCCCTGTCCGGGGCATTGGGCATGTCGCCATTTGGGGCGGTCTCCGTTCCCAGCGCGGCGATGATCGTTTATGCCGTCGTGTATCTCCTCCTTGCCCTCGCGGCGGCGATCAATACATTTCAGTACAGGGATATTTAGCGTGTTGCGTTTTGATGTCGGCTTGATTTTCATTGCCGACGGTCGGATCGGAATCGGTCACGTTTCCATGAATGTGGATTTGGACGCCTCTTTCCGCCCTGTGATAGGAGAAAGCATGAAAAAAGTATTTACGGCTTTTGTAGAATCAGTAGATCACGAAAGCGTAGTAACGACTTAAGTCGTTCGGGCAAAAAGCGAC
>JBBIUO010000251.1:0-6359 GCA_037440205.1 Chloroflexota bacterium | reverse complement strand
TGAACGGCACGCGCAGGTATTCGTTCATGCCGGAGGTGAACATGTGATGCGCCCAGACCACGAAACCCACGAGCGCGATACCGAGCGATGACATGGCGATCCAGCGGTAACCGAACAACGGCTTGCGGACGAACACGGGCAGTAACTCAGAGATCACGCCGAGGCCGGGGAGAATGAACACATACACGGCAGGATGCGAATAGAACCAGAAAAGATGCTGGAACAAAACGGGATTGCCGCCCTTGGCAGGGTCGAAGAAACCCATGCCGAGGAGGCGCTGGAACATGACCAACTGAAAGGAAAGACCGATGAACTGTGTGGCGGTCAATGCGATGAGGGAGGTGGCGATGGCCGCCCAAACGAAGATCGGCATACGCATGGCGGTCATGCCTTTGGCGCGCATCCGCAGGACGGTGACGATCACATTCAACGCGCCCAAAATGGATGACCAGCCGGCGGTAAACACACCGAGGAAGAACATCTGCATCCCGACAGGAGCGCGCGCCGAAAGCGGCGGGTAACCGGTCCAGCCGGTGTCAAAGCCGCCGAGGAAAAGACTCATCAACAGCAATACTGCGGCAGGGACGGCGATCCAGAACGAAAATGCGTTCAAACGCGGGAAGGCCATATCCTGCGCCCCGATCACCAGCGGAACCACGTAGTTGATGATGCCTGCGATCCCCAGCAAAATGGACACGATCATGATCATGCCGTGCAGGGACATCAACGTGTTGTACAGTTGGGGGCCGTTCTGGCCGAACAATTTCATGTCGGTCGTCAGGAACTGAAGTTGGGAGGCCGCCAGTTCCGTGCGAAAGATCAGCGCGAACAAGCCGCCGATGCCGATCAACGCCAAAGCCGTGATGGTGTATTGAATGCCGATCACCTTATGATCGAGGGAAACATTGACATATCTCTCCCAGCCTGAATGATGATCCTCGTGATGTTCAGGGGTGTCAATGCCGCGCGCCCACTTCATCCAATCACCGGTGACTCCGGATCCCAAAAGGAAGGAAAGGACGCCGATGAAGGCGCCCACCACCCAGGCAGGCTCGGTGAAGAAAAATCGGTCTGTGACGCTCAACCCCATGACCGCGCGGATGCCCGTGACCAGGCCGCCGCCCAAAACTATACCGCCCAATTGCCACAACAAGCCATGGAAAAGGGCACTTGAAAGGAAACGCTTCATGTTAGAAATCCTCCGCCAGATTATTTCAGCGTCTTGAGATACGCGATGATGTTTGCAATCTCTTCTTCGGTCAATGGAAGCACAGGCATCACCGATGGCGATGGGAAGCCCTCCACAATCTTTGCATTCGGGTCGAGGATCGACTCGGAAATGTATGCCTCATCCGCCGTGACGGTTGTGCCGTCTGCAAGTTTCACATTGGAACCAAACAAGCCAAACCAGGTTGGGCCGGTCATCGGGGAACCGTCAATGGAGTGGCAGCCCACACAACCCTTTGAAACAGACAGAAGTTGTCCCTTGCCTTCGGGGGTCTGCGCCGCGGCGGCAATCGCCTGTTGTTCCGCGATCCAGGCATCGAAATCAGCCTGCTTGCCGACGACAATGGCGCCCTCCATGTAGGCATGGGAGGTGCCGCACAACTCCGAACAGCGGACTTTGTAGTTGCCGGCAAGCGTCGGGGTGATTCGGTACTCGGTCACGCGACCAGGCACAACGTCCTGTTTGACGCGAAACTCGGGGACCCAAAACGAGTGGATCACATCCGCAGATTCCATCTTGAGCAACACCTGCTTGTTCAAAGGCAGGTGCAGTTCATTGCTCACAACACCTGCATCGGGATATTCGAACGTCCACGCAAATTGCTGGGCTTTTACCTTGATGACGATGGCGTTGGGATCCACGCGGCGGACCTGCCCAAGCGAATACGCCCCCAAATACGCAAAGACAACCACGATAATCAACGGGCCGATGGTCCACCCCACCTCCAGATTTGTATTTCCTTCGATGTGCTGGGCATCGGTCGTATCTCCCTTTCGCCGCCGAAAAACGATCAGGCTGTATACCATGGGCACAACGATCAAGGCAAACAAAAACGACATGGCGACAATTTCCCAGTGCCACATGCCGTCAATTATTTTTGCCTGAGCGCTTGCTTCAACAGGGTTCATCTGTGTGGCGAAGCCAGCCGCATCCAGACCCACGTAAGTGAGAACGGCCATTGCAATGACCAGAATACCCACGATCACAAAGTGTCGCATATGCTCTCTCCTCAAAAAATTTCAAACGGGGATACCGCCCCAAAACCGAAACTCACCTAATTTACCAAAGTTTGGCCTAATTGTCACTATTTTTTGTGGACTTTGTACGCATCTTCCTTAACAGGATTCATTGTTCCAGATTAATGGACAGGAACACTGTACCCAGGCAAACGATGCGTTAATTTCAAACCAACCCCAGTTCCTTCAACAACTCGGCGCTATGCTCCGCCGGCCGGACGTTCTCGTAAACCGCCTTGATCATTCCATCCCCATTGATCAAGAACGTGGTGCGGAGCACGCCTTCATATTCCCCGCCCATGAACTTTTTGGGACCCCACACCCCGTACGTGTCGCAGACTTTATGGCTCTCGTCTGCGAACAGGGGAAATTGCAATTGAAATTTTTTCTTGAACTTCACATGCGACTCGACTGAATCCGGGCTTACACCCAAAATCACCACTCCGGCTTCTTCGTACGCCGAGTAATCATCGCGGAAGTGACAGGCTTCCTTTGTACAGCCAGGCGTATCGTCCTTCGGGTAAAAATACAACACGACATTCCTTCCGCGGAAATCGGAGAGTCTTCGCAGGGTATTCGTGTCGTCCAGCAATTCGAACTCGGGCGCGGGAATTCCAGATTGAATGGGCATGAGAATGACAACTCCTTTTTTAAGATGGGCTATTATCAGTAGATCACGAAAACCTCGCGTAGTTTGCGCTCTCTGGCGCAAATTAGGCGTTAGAGAACGCCAATTACGCGCTTTCGTGAAGTACTGATTATCAATACTTCACGAAAAGTTGCTCGTTAGTAGCGACTTCAGTCGCTTTTTGCCCGAACGACTTAAGTCGTTACTACGCTTTCGTGACCTACTGATTATAGCGGCACAACAAAAAACGGCACACTTTTTTCAAAGTATGCCGTTTCGAGAAAATAGGATTTTCTACGGTTTGAGTGTGCGGATGAAAGCAATCGCCTGCCAGATCTGCTCGTCGGTCAATACGCCCTTCCATGCGACCATGGACGTGCCTTCCTTGCCGGTATTAATGCGCCAATACAGATAATCGTCGCCAGCCTGTTGTTGAAGTACAGCAAGGTTCTTCGGTTGAGGATCGAGAGCCACACCGGCAGGGCCGTCACCATGACCTTGTGGGCCGTGGCAGGATTCACAGTTGGTCTTGAAAACTTCCGCCCCAGCGGTTGCGGCATCCGCCCCAAGCGGGCTGGTCTTACCCGCGTATTCCGCAGGCACAGGAGCCAGCGTAGCAACTGCATTCCCACCACCCCCGCAAGCCGCCAGAACGAACGCGGCCAGAATCAAAACAGCAAACAAGACTTTTTTCATTACGTACCTCCAGTTTTTTATTGGTTCAAATTGCGGGGCGTATTATATACATTTTGTGAATTTATGTACAGGATTTTTTACAAATCGTCTCACAAACTTCAACAGGCAGGAAACCCTACCTCGCTTTACGCCCGCCCTTCAATTCATCCTGCAAATCATCCAACTCATCCCATTTTCCTTTCGCGGCAAGCTTTGCCTGGGCGATCCAGCCCTCCGGGTCCATCATCTGCAAACCGGCCGCAGAAAGGATTTTCTGAACATCGGCAGTCTTTGCGCGGGCAAGGTCGTCGAAGGTGGCGATGCCGGCGTTGTTCAACACTTTTGCGGCCTTCGGCCCGATCCCTTCGATTCTAACCAGGTCATCGGCTTTCCTCCTCCCCTTTGACGCTTCACGCCGACCTGTGGCTTGATCCTGCTTCTTTGAGCCTTCCGGCCACCCGGTAATGATGACGATGACAAAGAGCGCTATTCCCACCAACAGCCAGCGTGCCAGGGATGTATCGGGCCCCTCCGCGCCTTCAGACAACAAACGTAATGCAAGCATATCCGCCTCCGTGAGATTTTTTTATCGGCGCTACTTATACGTGAAAAGACCGGTCATGTCAATTCTTGGGGAAATGTAGACAAGGAAACAAGTACACACGTAAAGGAGAAATACAACTGCCAGTTACGCCTCACGCATCACATATTACTCCACCCATACCACCCGATCCTCGAACCCCGGTCTCACATACGGCTCCGGCAAAACATCGGGGTAGCCGATGTAAATGAAACCGACAATTATCTGATCGGCGGCGAAACCCAAAAATTCCTTCACTTTGACATCGCCCGCCCATTCGCCGGTGCGCCAGATCGCGCCGAGTCCCAGCGCGTGAGCGGCGAGCAAAATGTTCATGCAGGCGGCTGAGGCTGCAGACACATTTTCGATTTCAAGGATTCGCGGCTCGGCAGGTTTATCCACACCAACGGCGATCACAACGGGAGCGCGAAGCGGCAATGCCCGGGTTTTGTCCAAACCTTCGGGCGGCGTATCAGGATGACGGTCAAGAAAAGAAGCGGCCATCACATCGCCCAGTTGATTCCGCCCGTTTCCAGTCAACACCACAAAACGCCAGGGTCTCACTTTGTGATGATTCGGAGCCTGCACCGCGGCGCTTAAAATCCTTTCGATCATCTCGCGCGGCACGGCATCCTGCTTTACTTTTTTTACGGTTTGCCTGCCATGAATTGCATCGAATACGTCCATCGTTCCTCCGTGCGTCAAGACGCTTGCGGGTAAAATTGTCTTACCATGAAAATATTTTACTCCGAGGAACATCGCAAACACTACCCGCCTTTTGAAGTGTTCGACGGCGGAAAGCGCGTGCCGTATTACGAAAATCCCGACCGCATGGACAGGATTTTATCTGCGCTCGAAAAAACCGATTGGGCGGAATTGACCGAGCCAACGGATTTTGGACTCGACCCGATCCTCGCCGTGCATGACCGGGATTACATCCACTTCCTCGCTTCGTGCTGGACCGAATGGCTGGCCTCTGATCCCGAAGTTGCCTCTGCGCCGGAGCAAAATGCTTTTCTACCAGCGACTTTTGCATTGCGTCGCAAGACTCGCGTTCCAAACACGTTGCTCGGCAAAGGCGGCTACTACATCATGGATTTATCCGCCTGCATCGTAGAGGCGACTTACAAGGCTTCACTTGCTTCCGCCAATTGCGCCTTAAGCGCGGCTTCTTCATCCTTCACCCTTCATAATTCATCCTTTGCCCTTTGCCGTCCGCCGGGACATCACGCCGGGAAAGATTACGCGGCGGGATATTGCTTCATCAACAACGCATCGGTCGCGGCGAATTGGCTTTCAGCAAAAGGGAAGGTTGCCCTGCTCGACATTGACTATCACGCCGGCAACGGCACGCAGGATATTTTCTATGAACGAAATGACGTGCTGACCATTTCCATTCACGGCGATCCCGATTACGAATATCCACATTACATCGGCTTCGCGGATGAAACCGGTGCAGGCGCGGGACTCGGCTTTCACAAAAACTTCCCGCTTCCCAAAGATACCGGCGACGACGGCTACCTCGCCGCGTTGGATGAAGCATTGGATATGATAAAAAATTTCGCGCCGAATTACCTCATCCTCTCCACCGGCATGGACACTTTTGATGGCGACCCGCTCGGTAAATTTCACGTCACGCGCGAGGGATTCAGCGAAATTGGAAAAAGAATTGCCAGCCTTGCTCTTCCGACTGCAATCATCATGGAAGGCGGCTACGCAAATGAAGCGCTTGGAATCAATATCGTCACTTTATTGGAGAGGTTCAAATGAAAAAATATCTCGGCATCACGATTTTATTGCTTGCCCTGCTTGCCTGTAGTTTGCCTTCACAGGCGCCGACCGCAACTCCCATCCCGCCAACTTCGACCGACACGCCGGCGTTTTCGCCTACACCGGAATTCACGTTCACGCCCATTGATACCCTGACGCCGACCATCACATTCACGCCCACCATTACACTGACTCCGACCGTCACCGCCACGCCGACCTTTTCCTTCCCGACGATCACGGTCAACAAGCAGGCGCATTGCCGCTACGGGCCATCTGTCGCGTTTTTACACGCCGCCGATTTGTACCCCGGCGACACCGGCTACGTGGACGGGCGGTTCGAATACAGTTCGTGGCTTCATGTCAAATTCGACAAGTTGAAATACTACTGCTGGGTCGCCCCCTCGGTTGTGGATGTGGTCGGCGACATCAGCACATTGGCTTACAACGCACCCGACTTGCAAT
>JBBIUO010000250.1:0-6365 GCA_037440205.1 Chloroflexota bacterium | reverse complement strand
TTGGCGACAAAGTATTTTTGGCCGTTTGCATACATGTGCCGCTGGATCATCGAGCGGTAGAAGGTCATGATGCGTTTCTTGTGTTCAGGGCTGAGGGCTTCGTCGAAGTGCTGGTAATTTGGAAATTCATCCATGAACGGGAAGAGGAAGGTGACGAAGTATCCGTCCCAGATGTGCAGGTGGATGTTTTCGTCCTCTTCGGGTTGGAAAAAGGAAATGGGATGAATCTTGATCCTGCCGAGCGTGGCGGCGTCGAATTTGTAAAGCAGTTTGTGCAGGGTTCGGTTGAAATATTTGTCGTCGAGCCTTGCGACGAATTGCGTGATCTTCTTTTGCGTGACGGAGGGCGTGAGGTAAATATCCCACGTGGTGAGACTGGTGAAGGTTTCCCGGTCGCGTGAAAGCAGGCGGTGCAAAAAGGTGGAGCCGCTCCGCAAATTGCCGAGGATGAAAAGCGGTTTTTCGATGGGATGATTTTTGTAATCGGGGAAGAGAATGTCGTCGAGCGCGAAACACAGCCAATGAATCAAACTGCCGAGCGGCCAGACGAGGTAGAAAAGGACGAGGAAGATAATTCTTTTAGGGGCGAGGCGGGCGGTGGTGTTTTTTGATTCGAAGAAGGAGCGATAGAAGGTGCGCCAAAACAGGCGGAAGTTATATTTCATTCAGGACGGGATCCTTGCATTTGATGGTCGTATTCTATCACCAATTATCGGGGCGGGTTGTCTTGAATCTGGCGCGGGGATTCCAGGAAACTTTTTATCCGCTTGAGCATTTCCTCGTGCGCAGACTGTGCCTGCTGAAATGCGTAACCGAACAAAAGGTCTGGCGCTTTCAGGGTGATGGTCTCGTGCAGTGTGACGCCGTTTTGCGCAGGCGTGACCTTTGTGACGTTGGTGACGGTCGTGCGCGGAGATTGATATGCCTCAGTGTGGACGGTATCCTCTGTGACCGAAATAATGTCGGCTCGATATTTGATTTTGAATTTGAACGGCCCCCATTTCAGGTTGTCGGTGATGAAGTAACGTCGAACGCCTGCAGGTTCATCTGCCGCCCGCTCCACTTTTTCGATCAGCGGGTGGATTTTGTGATGCTGGGCGTAGTCGGCGATCAGGGAGATGACTGTCTTTGCGTCGGAGAGAATGAAAATCTCTTTTTCGAATGTGCCTTGTTTCATGAGGTGATTATACTTTTGATTCTCACCTGCCAATCCCGATTCTGATAATCCTCCCAATCGCAATCGCCGTCGCAATGGGTGCTTTTTCCAAAGTCGGGTATCATAGGGTTGGTAAAGCAAGGAGTCAGAATGCAAATAACAATCTCTTTCTCTGAGAAGCCTTTTCCCGCCGAGTCCAAAGAAGGGATCGCGCGCAAGTTCCGCATGTACGCCGCAATGGGAATGTATCGCGCGGGTGAATTGTCCATTGGCGCGGCGTGCGAATTGGCGGGCGTGGACCGTTATGCCTTTATTGAGTTTTGTAAAGCGCAGGGGGTGGCGCTCCAGACTCAAACCCCTGACGAATTGGAATCCGATTTCTCGCGTACGACGGGGGGATGACCATGCTCGTCGTTGCAGATAGTTCCGCGCTGGTGGCTTTGTCCGCTGTTGGCGCGCTGGGTTTTCTCTTGTCGGCGAGTAAAGACAGCTTGTGTTTTCTCGCGCGGACGTGGGATTCGGAAATGCAGTTTTTTCCAGAGAGGTTGCGATGTTCTTCTTCAAAAGGCATGACCCGCAAGAATTAGTTAAAAAGTTTTTCTCGTTCCTTGTGGAGCAATATGGCTTTACTTATACTCCGTACTGTTACATGTCCGAAAAGGTAAAAATCACACTTGAGCTTGGACATAAATCTCCAAGAGTCTTTATTTGCCGCTTAGGAGAACCTGATTTTACACGATTGATTTTCGAAAGGATCATACAGTATTTTGAAGGCAGAGTTCTCGATATATATTTCCCAGACCATTCGCTTGAACATAATATTGGATACATGGCGAATCTTCTTAAAGGTTATATGCCTAAAATTGTTGATCAAATTGATGAATGGTGGGTTCCCGTTCAACTTTTTCAATATAAACTCATGGAAGAAAACTACAGAAAGAGCGGTCAACTAGATGATTTTTTGGTTGGTTTTAAAACAAAATACGATTACTTGAAAAGCAAAGGCGCTATCTAATATTCTGGATTATCGCAACGAATTTGGCTGATTTGACTGTATTCGACACTCTCCGTGTTTGTAGCCATTCACCCTCCCCTACCAATCCCGATTCTGATAATCCTCCCAATCGCAATCGCCGTCTTTGTCCACGTCGCAATGAGTCCCATCCAGCGTGGACATGTACTCGATCTCATTTTGCGGCGCGCCGATGTGTTTCAGCACCTCCAGTTGATAGCCGTTGCAGAATTTTTCAATTTCTACGCCGCTGTACACCTCCTCCGGCACGGGTTCGCCGGGGTGATCGGCCTGATAGCGGGCATACAGTTCTGAGTGCGTGGCGTCGTGTGCAATCGTCGAGGCGTACCAGGTCACACTGTAAAACGCGGTCGCATCGCCCACCTCGTAACGCGGCGGAACCTCCCATGCCCACATGCCGCTGTGTTCTCCTTGCTCGATGATGCCGACATACGTTTGAATCTTATTGAACGCTTCGGGGTCTTTTTCTTCCAGCAACGCCAGTGCCGCGCGAGTCTGCGCGATGAATTCCGGGTTTCCCTTCAAAGCGATGTTTCCATAAACCAGCGGATTTCCAGCCGTTTCTGTCGGCACGATCAAAACAGTCGGCGTTGCGGGCGCAAGCGTGTTTATGACGGGCAAACTTACAACCGGCGTGGCCGTCCCTGCACATGCCGCGCTGAAAATCGAAAGGACAAACAAAACCAAAACGGGGCGTTTCATGGAGGCAATTATTGCTCTGATTTTTCCATCACCTCATGACAACTTGATGCCAAATCCTTTGTGGATGAAAACCGCGCATCGCTTCGACCTGTGAACGGGTCGGGCATCCGAGATTCTTTTCTTGCGCCGACAACTTGCTCCCTGCGCCGTCCTCGGCGCAGTATAAAAACTGGTTAGGCACCCAAAATTGTTTCTCGCGCCGACAGGAGTACAATTCCCCAGTTCTCAAACCTAACTTTGGAGGTAGCCATGAGCGAATTGGATTATCAAACCGTGCAGGATTATCTGACATCCCTCGTCCCGCCGCGTGAAGCGGAATTTCTGGAGATGGAATCCTACGCCGGGAAAAACGATTTTCCCATCATCGGTCCCGCCTGCGGATATTACTGCTACCAACTCGCGCGGATGATCAACGCAAAGTCCATTTTTGAATTGGGGTCGGGCTACGGGTATTCCACGGCCTGGTTTGCAAAGGCGTTGAAAGAAAATCGCGCTGAGCAGGGTCGAAGCGGCGGCGTTGTGCATCACACTGTCTGGGACGAGGAACTGTCAAATCGGGCAAGCAGGCACCTCGTCAAGTTGGGACTCGCTGACCTCGTCCAGTTCCATGTGGCGGAGGCGGTCGAGACTCTTCGTCAAACCGAGGGTCCATTCGACATCATCTTCAACGACATTGACAAGGACGCCTATCCCGCTTCTTTGCCGGTCATCAAAGAGAAATTACGAAGCGGCGGCCTGCTCATCATTGACAACATGCTCTGGCACGGGCGCATCTTCGATAAAAAGGATGTTTCACCTGCGACGATGGGCGTGCATGAATTCACCAAACAAATCACATCAGATAGGGATTGGATCGTCTCGCTCGCGCCGATACGCGATGGGATGATCGTGGCGTACAGGAAGTGACATGGCCTACAATTTCGATTCCATTCCCTCACGGCGGCTTCCAAATATAGAAAACAAATGGACGTTGTATCCCCGCGATGTCCTCCCCATGTGGATTGCCGATGCGGATTTTCCCTGCGCCCCGGCCATCCGCGCGGCGCTGCATAAACAGGTGGATCATGGCGTATTCGGATATGAATGGCCGCCCCTGCGATTGCGTGAAACCGTTTCGGCGCGGATGAAAAAACTTTACGGCTGGGAGGTGGATCCCGATTCCGTTGTTTACACGGCTGGCGTGAACAACGGGTACAACATTGCGGCGCGCCTTTTGTGCTCACGAAATTCGGGTTATATGATCCAGACCCCCGTCTACAATGAATTTCATGACGCAAAAACAAAGGTCGGAGTGCCGCAGTACTCCGTCCCTTTGGTGAAAAAGATCGAGGGCAGGCGTATCCGCTACGAGGTTGATTTCGATGCATTTGAAAAGGCCGCCAAAAAAGCGGGCATGTTCCTGTTGTGCCATCCACATAACCCGGTCGGTCATATCTATTCGCGCGCGGAATTGACCCGCATGGCGAAGATCTGCCTCGAAAATAATGTCGTCGTTGTCTCGGACGAAATTCACAGTGAACTGACCCTGGGAGGTGCCGCGTTTATGCCGATGTCGGGCATCTCGCGCGACGCGGAAAAGAACACGATCACTTTGATTTCCGCATCCAAAGCGTTCAACGTGCCCGGGCTTGCCTGCGCTTTTGCGATCATCCCGAACGAAACGTTGAGAAAGGAATTCAAAACCATCGCGGATGGCATGTCATTCGAGGTGTCCACTCCCGGTTTGAACGCGGCCCGGGTTGCGTACAGTGGAAAAGCGGACGGCTGGCTTGCCGCCCTCCGACGCTATCTCACAGCAAACCGGGATTTTATCGTGAACTACGTGGAAGATAATTTGCGCGGGGTGCGCGTCACGAACCCCGACGCAACGTATCTCATCTGGCTGGACTGTTCCGAATTGAATCTCAACAGTACGCCGTATGAATTTTTTCTGAAGAATGCAAAAGTTGCCTTGAGTGACGGCGGAAAGTTTGCCAGGGAGACAAAATCCTTTGTCCGCCTGAATTTTGGCACATCGCGCGCCCTGATAAAACAGGGATTGGAGAGGATGAAGAAGGCGCTTTCCAAATTCTAAAACGCGAAACAAAAAGACGGACGGGGATCACCCGTCCGTCAAACTTTCACTATGTTTCAAACGTACTGTGTTGCAGGAAAGGACGACATTGCCGCCATTATATCGTTAGGGGAACGTCTGGTGCTCAAGTTGAGGCTTGGAACCAGTTCAATGCAATTCGACCTTCCCATTTTGGAACATTTCAGGCGGATTATCTATCGCAACCTCCTTTCTTGTTGGTGAACCCAGCATACATCAGGCGATACCTCGATACATTAAAATTTCTTATTAATTTTGAAAGTCGTCGCGTAGTTTAATAGTACCTTTGCTTGAGTTCATTTCAATGCCTTATCAATGATGCCTCGCAGATAACTTACGAGCGGAGCCAGTCCCGATTCGGGTAAACTGATGTCGTTCAATTGAGTAGTAAGTGTGGTGTCATTTCCTTGTATGGTCAGATCGAAAACGAAACAGTCGGCGCAAATCATCCTTTCGGGGCCGCTGGGGGCAGCGTATTTGGAAGAGGAAACCACCTCTGTCAATTTTGTCAGTTCATTGGCGGCGAGTTTGCCGGAAACTGTTTGATTTTTTCGTTCATCTGTCACTGTGTATTTACCGTCGGACGAAATTTGAATCGTACGCAATAATCCCATGATGCCGCCCGAATGCGTCATTTTGATTTCCCAATCCCCTTCGAGAGTCGGGAGGCCGGATGCGGGTGAGGTAGGCAACGGCGGCGAGGTGGGCGTCTCTTCTTCAGGGTTTGGGTAGGCATTTGCAGAGTTGGCGCAGCCTGCGAGTATCAATGCCGTGAAAACAAAAACGATGATATGGGTTCGTAACATCTTTCTCTCCTTTGAGCGCAAGATAAAAATTCGACGCGGGCATACTATACTTTGTTCCCTGCGTTTTCGATAGTTCCTGATAGGGCGATGCGGTAGAATTTACGCCATGAGAAAAACAGCCATCCTTGGAATCGGACAAACAAAAGTAGATGAACATTGGGAGAAATCCCTGCGTGAGATTGCGGGCGACGCCGCCTTTGCCGCCTTGCAGGACGCGGGCGTGGAAAAGGTCGAAGCGCTTTTTGTGGGCAACATGCTTTCGCCTCTTGTTGACGGACAGAATCAACTCGGCTCCTATCTTGCGGATTGGATTGGATTGTGGAAACAGGAAGCCGTGAAGATAGAGGCGGCGTGCGGATCGGGAGCCGCCGCGTTTCGTTCCGCGCTGATGGCTGTTGCCTCCGGCGACGTAGAGTCGGCGCTGGTAGTGGGTGTCGAAAAAATGACCGACAAGGCCGGGCGCGATGTCACTGCCGCATTAGCCACCGCCGCCGATGCCGATTATGAAGTGGAGCAGGGGATTTCCTTTGTGGGGATCAACGCGCTGGTGATGCGCCGCTACATGCACGAGTTCGG
>JBBIUO010000249.1:0-6366 GCA_037440205.1 Chloroflexota bacterium | reverse complement strand
GTGGAGTATACCATCCAATTTCGTGCCGCAACATTCGCGTTACCCCCGGTCATTTCCTGTTCAATTTCAGCGCGATGACTTCATTCCACAGCAGGATGGCAAGGAGAAAAACATGGAATGCCGCGCCTTTGATCGCAAATGCCGGGGCGGCAAGCGCGATGGTGAACCAGGTGTAGACTGCAAAATTTTTCCAGCGCTCACTTTTGCGGAAGGCGAAGCCAAGCACGATCATGGCCGGGAACAGCGTCAGCCCGAGCAGGACAAAAGACAGGTCGTGCAGGCGTCCGTGCCAGGTGGCGGGAGTGGCGCGAATGGATGGGTCGGTGGGAAATGCCAAAGCGGCGAGGGCTACACCGGAACAAGCCAGAAGGGCGCACCCTGCCTGGGATGTGGGAGCAGGCCCGAGGTCGAGAAAGAGGCGGGCGGCGAAGACGGTCATGATGAATCCGCAGAGGATGAACGTCGCGGTCATGATCCATCCGTATTTCCCAAGTGCGAGTCCGCTGGGCCAGTCGAAGGTGGGGCGGTCAATCGGATGCCAGCCGAGGCCGAGCATGAAATCGTATTGAACGGCGGTGAGAGCGGCAAGCACAAATGCAAAGAGCGCGGGGCCGAGCAGGAGGACGCGTTTCATGCGGGAATGATAACAGCCCCGAATCACGGGGCTGTTTGTTTCATTCAGGGTTCAGGGCTGGAGATTTTTCTAGTTGCGGTCTCGCCCACCGCCGCGGTTTCGGTCGCCGAAATTACGCGGGCGGTTTTCAGGCGGGCGGGCAACATTGACCGTGATGGAGCGCCCCAGAAAGTTCTGGCCATTGAACATGCTGATGGCCTTTTGGGCTTCCTCCGCTGTTGCCATTTCGACAAAGCCGAAGCCCTTGGCGCGGCCAGTGGCGCGGTCTTTGATCAATGCAACAGAGGTGACGGTTCCGGCCTGACTGAAATGGGCTTTGAGTTCGTCTTCGGTGGTGGCGTAGGGCAGGTTGCCTACATATAACTTGTTTTCCATCTCTTCTCCAAGTGTGTCAACGTTCCAGCCTGAACGATGTTGCCGCGCAACGTTGGCGATTGCGGGGCAGGTGTGCCAAAGTTTATCATGATTAAGATAAACTGAGAATAATTTTGGGGGGAAGAAAAAGCCGCTTCGCCCCCATCCTTCGACACGGCTCAGGACGAAGCCGTTGCCTGCTCTGCCCACCGGGAAAAATCACCGCCCCGACGAAGATCAGCAAAAGCGCACCGGGCAGGCGGAATTAAGCCTCCGAGGCTGGCGTTTGCAGGTGATTGTCACGTAGTGGCGATTGGTAATTTACAAACAGTAATGATTCTCTTTCTTCTTACATGAATCTCTCCAATCGCATCGGACTTAAACTAAAGGCTGGTTCTTGCCCATTGACCAGCTCCGCCACCGCCTGGCCCGTCCCCGGCCCAAGCGACAATCCCAGCATGGCATGGCCTGTGGCAAGGATCAAATTGCTGTGCTTCGGCGAGCGCCCGATGATCGGCACTCCATCCGGCGTGGTAGGACGAAGCCCCGCCCATGTTTCTTTGACATCGAGTCTTTCATCGAGACGCAGGTATTCGCGCGCAGAATTTTCGATGCGCCGAATCCAAACAGGGTTTGGCTCCATGCTGTAATTCCCAACTTCGAGGCGGCCTGTGAAACGCAGAAGTCCGCCCATCGGCGAGACAGCAATCCTTCTTTCACCGAGAATCAACGCATGGCCCGGCATGATCTTCGCCGCAGACATGGTCAGGCTGTATCCGCGCGCAGGCTGGATGGGAAGATTCAACTTCAGATCGCGCGCAACAGACGGAGTCAATGCGCCCGCCGCAAGGATGACCTGCTCCGCTTCGACCCCACCGACGGCTGTTCTTACAACCCGAACCTTTCCCTGCGCCGATTCAAATCCCGTGACCGGCGTATTCTCGACCATCTCCGCCCCCATCGCGCGGACACGCTCACTCAGCAGTTTGAGAAACGCCGCGGGGTTGAGATGCGAATCTCCCGTGAAATGCACGCCGCCAATGACATCATCCAATGCGGCGGGTTCCACGTCATGGACTTTCGTCCTGTCATACACGCTGACGGGAATTCCATGCTTCTGCATGAACTCACCTTCATGTTTCCCACTGCCAAAGGCTTCTTCAGTTTTGTACAAAAACAGCAGACCCTTTTCCTGATACGAGCAATCGAATTTTTCCTCGGCAATGATCCGGGCAAAGTTCCTCGCGCTCAACTGCCCCAGACTATTCAGCGGCGGAATTGACCGCTGAACATTCGCGTCACTGCACGCCATTACGAACTTCAACAACCATGAAATGTAATTCGGGTCGAGGCTGATTTTCATCCCAAACGGACTGTGCGCGGGGTCGAGCATCCACTTGAGCGCAGAAGTCACCACCCCCGGCGCCGCCAGCGGAATAATGTGACTCGGCACGATATGCCCCGCATTGCCCGATCCGCTGCCCTTGCCGATTTCTTTCGCATCGAGAATGGTCACCTTCCGCCCGGATTTGAGCAGGTAATACGCGCAGCTTAGTCCAACCGGCCCGCCGCCGATGATGAGGACATCTGATTTTGTGGTCATGGGGTTACTCCGTTCCTTCGCATCTCACAAGTGCCATGCCGTGGTCGGCGAAGATGAAGATACGTTTGGGCACTACACTCCCGTTTTTAAATTTGGAACGATTCTGTCTCGACGGATTCGACCTTTACTCCCCAATCCTGCCCGATGATGGCTATGGGCTATTTATGTACTTGAATACTCATCTTAAAATTATGATTGTATTACTTCAACTATCTTGGCTATAACTTGGTTAATTTTTGCAACCGATAGTCTGCCAGCAGAACGTGTCACTATCTTCGTGTCAGCTGTAAACAATCTATTTGGGCGAATGTGAGATTCGTGATCTATTCCCCCCACAACAAAATCGCCTTTAGCGATTGGTATTGAATATCCGTCCGCCTTTGCAGGCGTAGTTATCATACATAAAATCACATCGTCTCCTGGCAATTGCGTCACGACAAAAGCTGGTCGTTTCTTAGACGCGCTTAAATCCGAAAACGGAAATGGCAGAACAACTACATCCCCCTTTACAAATCTGCCCATGCCTCATCCTCTTCAGGGGTATCCCAATCCTTACTAAGAACAAGTTCCGAAGCAAGCATAGTCTGAAATCCCTCCAACCTTAGCATTTGCTGCATTTCAATTTGTAAGCTTGAAATGCCGAATAGGCTTGCCCAATCCAAAATATTATATTGACTATATGTCGAAACAAGAAAACGTTCATTTGATGAGGTCGGAAGCAAATCGATCTCATAGCTGTTTGAGTTACTATTAAGAGTCAGAGTAAGTGTGTCAAACATTCTACTATTTATCTCCAGATTCTGCCTTTAGCAACTCTTCATAACTTTTCCAATTACCTGTCATTGTGTCCAGGAACTCTTTCATTGTAGATGGAGTCAAGACAAGCCGGGCCACACATTTAGCCTCAACTTTTTCAATGGAATTCAACTCTTTTATCTTTTCTTCCTCAGTTTCTCCCAAAATAGCTGGAGGCCAAACTTCAAAAAAAGAAAGAATAAAATTATCTAACTGATGTTGAACTACCACATTGGAAACAAAATATGACTTTAGTTCTTCAGGGTAGGTTCTTTCTATTTTGATTTTCTTGCCGATGGTTTCTGGTTTTTTGGGCATTTTCGCCTTCTCTGTTGTTATTTTAGGAGAGATAATTGCAATTATACACGTTTAAGAACAATCCTCAAATCCGCCGGCTTCAAGAATAATACCAACCAAAAATCCTGTTATACACCGCCAGCAAAACCTTCTTCACCGGGCCAATCTCCAACACACGCCTGCCAAAACCCGTTTTGCGTTTTGTGCCTGCCCTGAGCGAGGTCGAAGGGACTTGCGTTTTTAGTTCTCCTCTCAAATACCCCAGCGTGTTGGACATATTCATCGCCAGCGGATCGCTCACCATCAACCGCAGTAAACCTGCGTCGTTCATGCGCTTGTCGAGTTGACGGACTTGTCCCATAGGCTTATCCATGTCAAAGGGCAGAAATTGCTGGAGCGTGGATTTGTACGCCGTGAACTGCCAGTGACTTGCACCTGCCATCGCGGTTACGCCTTTGTATTGAATACGCCAGTCTTTTGTCTCTGCATACACCTTCTCATTCTCTTCCTCGGTCTGCCCGAGCGAGAGATTGAATTCCAAAAACGTCTCCCACGGAATGAATTGACCTTCTTCGAGTTTGGCACTCTCTGCGTCCTTCGCCCATTTCAACGTGGATTCGTAAAACTCCGGCGGCGTGCGAAACGGACGCGCCGTGACCATGCCAACATTCGGGAAGGTCTCCAAAATTTCAACGGAACGCGAAAGCCACTTCGGGGAAAACAAAACGTCGCTGTCGGTGTAGGCAATGATTTCCCCGGGCGCGCCCGTCAGCATCACATTCCACGCGCCGCCTTTGCCCATGTTTTTCTCGGAGAGAATCAAATATTGGATTCGCCCCTCTTCTTTTTCTTTCACAAGAAAGTCACGCACCTCGGCGCATGAGCCGTTATCGAAGACCATCAAGTCGAATAGCAGTCCTGCATCCCTGCGCATGGACTCCAAACTGACCTTCAGCACATCCAATGTCTCGGCGTAGAATCCGCTCAGGAACGGGATGTAATTCAACAACGCAACCGTGATCCGCTCGGGGCGGGCCACGTCTTTGACGAACTTGGCGGGGTTTTGTCCTTTTCGCATACTTCGATTTCCAATTTACGATTTACGATTTACGATTTACGATTTTTTGAATTCGCTTTTTCCATCGCTTCGGCCTTGCGATGTTTTCGATCATGGCTTCGGGGAGAAAAAAGAAAATCGAACGCAGGATCAACTCAAGGCGGCGGGTGAAGCGAAGCGATGTCATTTTCGGGCGCACAAGTCTACCATTCACCAGTTGATGCGTTGAATCCAAAATCGTGTAGCGGATGTTCGCCTGCCCACCCGCGAGCCGAATGTTCTCGTTCGTGTCGGGATGTTCGTAATGCGGCTTGCCATCGGGCAGGTGACTGTAATCGTGATTCTGATGCACGATCATCACCGACGGCGTGCAATCAATCACGGGCCATTTTTCGCGGCGCGCTTTGTAGATCATCCAATTATCCCAACCCGCGCGGCCGATGATGAAATCGGGGATATCCTGATAGCAGGATTTTGGAAAAAGGAAAAAATCGCTTCCCGCGGGACGGTGAAGCTGGTTCTGTTTTCTGACAGATTCTCTCAGCCTTGACTCCCATCCTTCGGCAAAGTCAATCGGCAACGTGATGTCATAATCCCAACGTTGACTCAGCAAAACAAATTTGTCACGCAGCATACGTGACCTGCGGGCGGCTTCGATGAAATCAGGCATGAGGATCATATCCGCGTTGACGATGCAGAGCAGGTCGCTGTTTGAGTTTTCGCGGACAAGTTGAAACATGGACGAGATGAGGGGCGTGCCAGACGTGTTGCGTGTTACGTGCGGGATATGCTTCACGCCCAAATCTTTTGCGGCTTCGACGAGACCTTCCTCTTCGCCAAGCAAAATGACCTCGACATCGGGAAGCAGCGTCCACGATTTGATGGCGTTGCGTTGAATCATCGCAATGTGCGGATTGGTGAAAGGTTTGGGGGCGGAGAATAAAGTGAGGAAAGTCATCAGTAATCAGTGAACAGTTATCGGTCTGTCATTGCGAGGAGGTGTTCGTTGCCGACGAAGCAATCCCCAGTCAGGCGAGAGATTGCTTCGTCGCAAAGAGCAAGAGCGCTCCTCGCAATGACATTATTTTAGCGCGCGTTTATCAATATCTTTCAACGTTTTATGCTCAACACCCGCATTGATCTTCGCCAATTCAGGTTCATCGTGGACAAGGTTGAGCACATCTTTCCACGAAAAATCGTCCCGTCCATCGAAGCGGGCATAGACCTGGCGCATGAATTCCAAATCTTCGGCGGTATCCACCGTCCAGCGATAATCGCCAAAGTCGGTGGTGTGATTCAGGAGGGCGATGCGAAAGCCGCGTGGCGAAACTCCTTCCGACAACTGGCGACTGACGACCGACAACTTCACACCCTCGTAAAAATACGGCATGACGTGTTCGCGGTGCTGAGGCTCCTTTGCCTCTTTCCACGCTTTTTGCAAGGCTTTGAAAGTGCAGACTTCAACATCGAGACCAATGGGATAAGTTCTTCCAAAAGGAGGAGGAAGCCGATTACAGGCAAAATCGAACTTTTTACTGGTTACTGTTGACTGATTACTGGTCACTGATGACTGATTACTGGTCACTGATGACTGTTCACTGATCACTGTATTGACCACGTCATCAA
>JBBIUO010000248.1:0-6376 GCA_037440205.1 Chloroflexota bacterium | reverse complement strand
ATCAGAATCTAGTGTAGTGGTTTTTTGACTTTTGGTCAAATGGGCGAATCAGCGAAACGTCTTTCACGCCTGCTTCGAGGAGCGCGTAGCCAAACTGAAATTTCTATGAGCGATGATCGAGGACAATCCTGGGCCAATACATTGCCCATTAACAAATAGTCGAATGGCCGTTGAACGACCATCCGACCATCCGACTATCAGACCAGCCAGCTATCTTCCAATTGCGCGATAGTTAAAACCCATTTCCTTCATTACCTTCGGATCGTAGATGTTGCGCCCGTCGTAAATGACCGGGGACTTGAGCATTCCCTTCAACTTCTCAAGATCGAGTTGCTTGAATTCGTTCCATTCGGTGACGACGATGAGCGCATCGCAACCCTCCGCCATTTTGTATGGATCGTCCATGATTTCGACGGCGGGCATGTGCGGGCGGGCAGTATCGAATGCCACGGGATCGTAGCCGCGCACCTTCGCGCCGGCTTTGATCAATCCATCGGCAATATCAATGGATGGGGCATAGCGCATATCGTCTGTATTTGGCTTGAATGCCAGTCCGAGCAGGCCGATGGTCTTTCCCTTCAAGCCGCCCGTCATGGCTTCCACGTGTTTGACCGCGGTTTTGCGGCGGTCGTAGTTGACTTCCATCACATCGTTGAGGATGCGCGGGGTGAGTCCCTTTTCCTTTGCCATGAAAGCCAGCGCCTCCACGTCCTTGGGGAAGCAGGAACCGCCCCAGCCGAGACCGGCCTCCAAAAAGTGACGCCCGATGCGCGCATCGTAGCCCATGCCGGCGGCCACTTCCTTCACGTCTGCGCCGACCAGTTCGCACAGGTCAGCCAGTTCGTTGATGAAGGAAATCTTCGTGGCGAGAAAGGCGTTGCTGGCGTACTTGATCATTTCGGCGGTGCGCAGGTCGGTAATGACGATGGGCGCACGCAGGGGCAGGTGTAGGTGAGCCACTTTGTTTGCGGCGTCTTTATCGAGCGAGCCAATGACGGTGCGGTGCGGATTCATAAAATCGCCGATGGCCGCCCCTTCGCGCAAAAACTCGGGGCAGGATACAACCGAAAACTGAATCGGCTTGGGCTGGGCACCCTTCACAATGTCGGCAACCCAGTCACCGGTCCCGATCGGAACCGTTGATTTGTTGATGATGATGAGCGGCGCGGTCATATTTTCCGCAATCGATTTTGCGGCGGCGGCCACGTATTGCAAATCCGCTTCGCCGTTTTCGCCGGAGGGAGTTCCCACAGCGATGAAGGCGTATTCGGCGCTCTTCAGCGCATCCTTGTAGGAGGTGGTGAAGGAGATGCGCCCCGCGTTGACGTTGCGCTTTACCAGTTCCTCGAGTCCCGGCTCGTAAATGGGCATGATGCCCTTTTTGAGATTCTCCACACGCTTTTCATTCACATCCAGCGCGGTGACGCGGTTTCCGAGATCGGCAAAACATGCCGCAGTGACAAGGCCGACGTATCCAACGCCGACGACACAAATTTGTTTCATGACAGTTCCTCGTTGAAAAAAGATTTGGAATGGGACGGATTAACGCTTTTTGATCCAGTGATTTACCACTTCCACAAGTTCACCCAGGTCCATGGGCTTGGTGATGTATTGGTCGCAACCCGCGCTCATGGCGCGCTGGCGGTCGCCGGGCAGGGCGTGCGCGGTCAGCACGATCACGGGGATGGATTTGATATCCGGGGTTCTCTTGATGATGCTGGTTGCGGCCCATCCGTCCATTTCGGGCATGGAGAGATCCATGATGATCAGGTCGGGTTTTTGTTTGATCGCCGCGTCGACGCCGTCGCGCCCATTCACCGCCAGAAATGTATCGAATCCATTCTTTTGCAGAATGAAATTCACCAGTTCATAGGTATCCATGTTGTCTTCGACGATCAAAACTCGTCCTTTGGTCATGTCGTAAATATACTACGTCTCGCGGCTGCGGGCAATGTACGGAATCCAAACGAGTGCCAAACGGGCCTTGCGGGTGTAGAGCAAGATATTATCTTGCTCACAATGGGTATAATCACTTTTGCTCATGAAAATCCTCTTTGTGGCCGATGGCCGTTCCCCAATTTCCCAAAACTGGATTCGTTATTTCGTCGAACGCGGCGACGAGGTGTATCTCGCCTCCACTTTTGCTTGTGAATTGGATTTCCCGGTCGAGCGGCTGGAATTTACCCCCGTTGCCTTTAGCGCCGTCAAAAAGCAGACTTCGACCCCGGGCAGCGGTTCTTCGCGGACCCTCGGCCTGCGTACGCTTATCAGACAGTGGGTCGGCCCCTTGACCATTCCCCGCTCCGCGAGAAAATTGCGCGCGTTGATCGAGGAGATTCAACCCGATATCGTTCATGCCTTGCGCGTGCCATACGAAGGAATGCTGGCGGCAACGGCTCTCTCAGGTCTCGTTTCTCGTCCCCCGTTTCTTGCCTCCATCTGGGGCAATGACTTCACCCTGCACGCGCCGTCCACGCCGCTGATGGGATATTTCACCCGCAAGACGATGCAAGCCGCCGACGCGCTCCACGCCGATTGCGAAAGGGATATCCGCCTCGCGAGAACATGGGGCCTGGGCGCTGATCAACCCACGTTGGTGGCGCCAGGCAACGGCGGAATCCGAAGCGGGATTTTTTATCCTCCAAATAAACCGGTGACGAATCCCATCATCATCAATCCGCGCGGGTTTCGGGCGTATGTCAAAAATGAAGCGTTCTTCAAATCCATTCCGCTGGTGCTGGCAAAACGGAGCGACGCGCGTTTTGTGTGTTCTTCGATGCAGGGTGAGGCGCAGGCGTTGCAGTGGATCAGGGAACTGCGCATCGAACATGCCGTGCGGTTGGACCCGCAGTTTTCGCACGCGCAAATGGGGGAGGTCTTTCGCGCGGCGCAGATCGTGGTTTCGCCGAGCGTCCACGATGGCACGCCGAATTCGTTGATCGAAGGCATGGCCTGCGGATGTTTCCCGATTGCGGGCGATCTCGAATCCATCCGCGAGTGGATCACGCCCGGGCAAAACGGCCTGCTCGTTGACCCAACCGACCCGCAGGCGATTGCCGATGCAATTTTGTCCGCGCTGGAAAACGAAGACCTGCGACGCAATGCCGCAGGCCTGAATGCAAACATCATCTCTGCGAGGGCAGAGTATGGGAGGAATATGGAGAGGGTGGTGGAGTTTTACGGGAATGTAGACAGGTACACAGGTAGACAGGTACACAGGTAGGCAGGTACACAGGTACACAGGTAGGCAGGTACACACGGAGACAAGTAGACAGGTACACACATGTTTACTTGTTTACATGTCTACTTGTTTACCTTTTTACATCTCCCTCGGCGCTCGCAACGCCTCGAGCCTTCCACGCAGTTCGATGCGGCGCGAGTTTGCCGCGTGGCGGACGTCGTTCATGAAGCCCTGTCCGCGCTCGCGGATTCTGCCGCGAAGGTTTTCGCCTGATTCCGGCGCCAGGAGCAGCGCAATTGTGGAGCCAACCATCGTTCCCACCAAAATCCCGATCAGAAATCCGAACATTCTTCGCATGTGATTTCTCCTTCACTTGGTCGTTTTTGCTTTGTTGAAATGATTATACTGCATTGAGGGAGATGAAGAGTGGAAATTTGTTTTATAATGAAGGCGCTTGACGGTGGAGAGTAATGGGTGTGGTCATTGTTGTTGGAAAGTTCCTCGGTTGCACGAATTGGTTTTTTTATCTGCTGTCGCTTAAACGCCCAAATTAATGCAGGCATTAGAATCCAAGAGGTAGATAAGGATTTGGGACGCGAAACGACGTCCGAAACACTAGTTGGCTTGCCCTTGCAAAAATTGAGTAATAAAAATGGAAAATATTACAAGCCATTCCAGCGATTATCACAAAGACCAAAAAAGGCTGATGGATTTCTGGCTCGATTATCGTGTGGCTTTTGATGTTCGCATGTACCCAACGATTTGGCGTATTCGCTTATTATTGACTTCAAGAGCGTGGAATCAAGAAAAAGATATTCAAATATGGGAAAATGAGTCAGGGCAAATTATCGGTTTTGCCATGTTGTGGAGCAGACAACCAGCATCTTCTTACATCGTTCTTGATAGTTTTATCCATCCAAAATTTGCAAACAACGGGTTGCTTTCCGCAGTATTGAATTGGGGTGACCTTCGAGCAAATGAGATTGCAAAAGAGCAGGGAACTTCATTGACAGTGTATGTCACTGGGTTTTCGCAATATGATTTTTCTGACAATATCCTGAAACAATATGGCTACAATTTACTTCCACTAAATCCTGACGAACATAATGCGTATTTTGGCAAATCGCTACAAAATGCAATTTCACCACCCAATATTCCAAAAGGTTACGAAATTCGCAAATTACAGGGTGCGGATGATTTAGAAGCCTATCAAGCACTATACGGGTTTTCAAAAGTTAATCCACTTCACCAGAAAGAATTGATGGAAAGTGAAGAATATTACCACTTGGTTATGGTCAATCCTGAAAGTGAGTTTGTTGCTTACTGTGAATGTTCTGTGTGCTATGCTGAATGGGAAAGAAGCCATCAGAAAATTGGCTGGATAGATTATGTTGAAACCAAACCTGAACAACAGCAAAAAGGGTTTGGGCGCGCAATTCTTACGGCTGGATTAATCCAGTTGAAAGAAATAGGCGCTGATAATGCTTTGCTTGTCACCATCAATACAAATACTCCCGCAGTGACCTTGTATAATCAGTAGATCACGAAAACCTCGCGTAGTTTGCGCTCTCTGGCGCAAATTAGGCGTTAGAGAACGCCAATTACGCGCTTTCGTGAAGTACTGATAATAAAACTGGTTTTGAGATTGTTGCGATAAAAGAGTATCCGAGTTATGAAAAACAGATACCTTTTCCAACCTAAAACAGTCTTATGGCATAAAGGCGAGCCAACACAGCGTGGTGTGGATGGTGGGGATTCTGCGCGATTTACAAGCATTTTCCTCACTTCGGGTTTTTCCTGTCGCCCAGGTTGGTTCTCACCCGTCCGCCGCTAACGCCATCCATTAGGCGCTTCGTTAGAATGACCTGCCCGTGAACAGTTATGACAAAGTGGAAGATAACCATGATTATCAAAGCAATGAAAGACGAGAATGTTTCAGATTGGTTTGACTTCTTCGATAACCGCGCCTTTGCAGATCATCCAGACTGGAGAGGCTGTTACTGTACGGGTCCCTTCATGCCCAGACTCAAAGAATATGGCAGAAAGAGTCCTGTAAGAAAAGAATATGCAAAATGGCTCATTGAAAATGGCATGATGAAAGGTTGCCTGGCGTATGAAAGCGGGAAAGTGGTCGGCTGGTGTAATGTTAATATGAAATCGGCTCTCCCTAAATACAATGATTTTTCCAAAGGGAGTGAAAACATAATATCCATAGCGTGCTTTATGGTTCAAAAAGAATATAGGCGAAAAGGAATAGCCCAAAAATTACTCAGGAGAATCATAAAGGATGCACAGGAAAACGGTATACGGGTCATTGAAGCATATCCGAGAGTAAAGGCACAAACTGAATATGGCAATTTCCATGGCCCATATTCCATGTATGAAAAGAACGGATTCATATTAGAGAAAATAAACGGTGTAGATGTTGTTAGAAAGTATTTATGATAGAAATCCACGCGCCCAACACAGCGTGGTGTGTCCTGAAGAGTCATCGTCTGCTCACTGGTCGCGAAGCGAGTCTAGTTCCGCTAAGTGTCAGGTAGTCACGCGAAGGGACAGCGCGTACCATCCAGGCAGTTTTTCCGCCCCAGTTGAAACCACCGAAGCAAATGTCATGAATCAAAAACCTCCGAGGCGCTTCGCGCAAAATCTCGGAGGTCTGAGTTTCTCTACTTCTTCGTCTTTTTACCCTTGCCCGCTGACTTCAAAACTTTCTTCGTCACCTTCTTTTTCGCTTTCACGGCGGGTTTTGCCTTTGGCCTTGAATCCGCTGGCAATTTCTCCAACTCGCTGACCAGTTTCTCCAGCACATCGAACCCGCCCTGCCAGAATTTCGCCGAGCGGATGTCCACGCCTGCTTCGATGAGGACTTTCTCCGGCGCTTCCGATCCGCCCGCCGAAAGGATTTTCAGATACTTCGGCTTGAAGGATTCGCCCTCCGCTTTGAATTGCTGGTACAGCGAAAGCACCAGCAATTGACCGAAGGCATAGGCGTACACGTAGAACGGGGTGTGATAAATGTGCGGGATGCTGACCCATTCCCATTTGAACTCATCGCTCAGGTCGAGCGAATCGCCGAACTGCTCCTTCAAATTTTCCATGTACGCGGCGCTGAGTTCATCCACCGAGGCGTTCTTCTGCACCATTTCGTGCGCCTGCTTTTCGAACAGCGCAAAATACGACTGGCGCAAAATG
>JBBIUO010000247.1:0-6383 GCA_037440205.1 Chloroflexota bacterium | reverse complement strand
ACAGGTAAACAGGTACACAGGTAAACAGGTACACAGGTAAACAGGTACACAGGTACACACGGACAATCTGCTTCCTTGTCTACTTGTTTCCTTGTCTACTTGTCTACTTGTCCACTTCTCCACCATGCCTCGCTCCTATCTTTCCTCTTTCCTCTTTCTCCTGATCGCATTGCTTCTCAGCCTCGCGATTGGTTCTGTGTTCATTCCTCTGGGAGAGGTGTGGCGCGCATTGATCGGCGCGGGGAATAACGAAACCTTCCAGACGATTTTATGGGAGATACGATTACCGCGCACTTTGTTGATCGCATTGGTCGGCGCGGCATTGGCAGGGAGCGGCGCGGCGTATCAGGGATTGTTCCGCAATCCTCTGGCCGACCCGTATTTGATCGGCGTCGCTTCGGGAGCAGGGTTGGGCGCGGTGTTCGCGATGTCAATCGAGTGGCCGTACACCACACTGGGATTGCTGGCCGTTCCGCTTGCCGCGTTCATCGCAAGCCTGTTGACGGTGTATCTCGTCTACATTTTTGCGAACATCGGTGGGACGGTGCCAACGACCAACTTGATCCTCGCGGGCGTGGCATTCTCCTCCTTTGCCACATCGCTGACATCTTTTCTCATGCTTCGCTCCACAGGCGAATTGCGCCGGGCAATCGGCTGGCTGTTGGGCGGGGTGAGTCTGATCGGCTGGGACGTGACCCTCGCGCTTGTCCCCTATCTGACCATCGGCCTGGCCACGCTGGTCTTGAACGGATACGCATTGAATCTTTTGCAATTCGGCGATGACCAGGCGCTTCAAATGGGATTGAACGTGCGCCGCGCAAAACTCATCATCATTGTGGCGGCTTCACTGGTCACGGCGGCGGCGGTTTCGTTCGCGGGCATCATCGGCTTCATCGGCCTGATCGTGCCGCACGTGGTGCGAATCTGGTGGGGCGTGGATTATCGCCGCATCATCCCGCTCAGTATCATTGGCGGGGCGGGCATGTTGTTGCTGGCCGATGTGCTGGCGCGTGTCATCCTCGCGCCGCAGGAACTTCCGTTGGGCATCGTCACCGCATTGGCGGGAGCGCCGTTCTTTTTGTGGGTTCTGCGCAGGGCGAAGAATCAGGGAATCTGGTGAAAAGGAAATGCGAATGAGCAAAAATAGAAAAGGACTATTGATCGTCAACACCGGCGACGGCAAGGGAAAAAGCACCGCCGCGTTTGGCATGGTTTTGCGGGCATGGGGACGAGGCTTTCGCATCTGCGTGATCCAATTCATCAAGGCGGAGACGGGGCAATGGGGCGAGATCAAAGCCGCGAAAAAACTTGGCATCGAATGGCACACCACCGGCGACGGCTTTACATGGACATCCAAAGACATGGATGAAACTGCCGCGCGCGCTCGTCACGGCTGGGAACTTGCAAAGGAAAAAATCTCCAGCCAGAATTACGACTTGATCGTACTGGATGAATTCACCTACACCCTCGCCTACAATTGGCTCGACACAACCGAGGTGATGGAATGGCTTCGCTTCAATCGCCCCTCGAACCTGCATCTTGTGATAACGGGCAGATCCGCCCCTGAGGCATTGATTCAGCAAGCCGACCTCGTGACCGAGATGCTTTTGATCAAACATCCGTATGAGCAGGGGATCGTGGCTCAGGCGGGAATAGAATTTTGATATGTCATTGCGAGCCGCTGGTCGAGTAGCCCCGCGTGTCTTTGGCGGAGCATATCGAGGCGACAAAGCAATCTCCTGTTGACCAGAATAACCTTCTCGATGGATGGTATCCATTTAACCGGGGATTGCTTCGACGGAAATGCGCCGTCTCGCAATGACATGATATGGAGCGATATATGAACCTTGAAGAAATCATCAAACAAATCAAACCGCTGGATGAATCCGCGATGGACGCGGCGCGGGAACGCCAGAATATGTTGACCAAACCGCAGGGGAGTTTGGGCAGGCTCGAAGAATTGTCAATTCAACTGGCTGGGATCACAGGCAAAGCCATGCCGGTGATAAAAGAGAAAGTGATCATCACGATGGCCGGGGATCACGGAGTCGTTGCAGAAGGAGTCAGCGCGTACCCGCAAGAGGTGACTCCGCAAATGGCGTTGAATTTTCTCGCGGGCGGCGCGGCGATCAACGTGCTGGCGCGTCACGTCGGCGCGCGGGTTGTGGTGGTGGACATGGGCGTTGCAGGCGAAATTGATACGTCACGCTTCAAGCGTGACCTACTGATTCGGCGCAAGGTCGGCCCGGGGACGATGAACCTGGCCACAGGTCCAGCCATGAAGCGTGAAGGGGCGGAGGAATCCATTCAAAGCGGAATCGAAATCGCTTTGGCAGAAATATCCAAAGGTGCAGACATCCTCGGCACCGGCGACATGGGCATCGGCAACACGACTCCGTCGGCGGCGATTGCGTGCGCGTTGATGAATCAATCGCCCGAAAAAATTGCGGGGCGCGGCACCGGCGTGGACGATGACGGGCTGAAACGAAAAATTGCGGTGATTGCGCGTGGACTCGAAGTGAACAAACCCAACGCAAGCGATGGACTCGATGTGCTGTCGAAAGTGGGCGGGTTTGAAATTGGCGGGCTGGCCGGTGTGATGATCGGCGCGGCGTCGAAGCGCGTGCCGGTAATGGTGGATGGATTCATTTTGACGGCGGCGGCGATGATCGCGGTGACGATTGCGCCGCAGTGCAAAAATTATCTGATCGCGGCGCATCGCTCGAAGGAAAGTGGTCATGCGTTGATGCTCGATTGGCTTGGCTTGAAACCGCTTCTCGATTTCGATCTGCGTCTCGGTGAAGGCACGGGCGCGGCGCTCGGCATTTCGATGGCCGAAGCTGCGTGCAAGATTCTCTCCGAGATGGCGACGTTTGGGGAGGCGGGAGTTAGCGGAAGGGAGTAAACAGGTACACACGTAAACAGGTACACACGTAAACAGGTACACACGTTTGCTTGTTTACTTGTCTACCTATGTACCTTTCTACCCTATGACCATGACCTCAATAATCGCCGCTTTTCAATTTCTAACAATATTCCCCACCATCATCAAGCGGATATTCACGCCGCAGGAGATGGGGCGCGCGGTGGGATGGTTTCCGCTCGTTGGGGTCGTTTTGGGTTTTGCTTTATTCGGCGTGAATTACGCGGCACGATTGATTTTTCCCTCAACCGTTTCCGCCGCGTTGACATTGTTCGCATGGATCATTTTCACCCGCGCTTTTCACCTCGACGGATTCATGGACACCTGCGACGGTCTCTTCGGCGGCTGGACTCCCGAACGACGTTTGGAAATCATGAAAGACTCGCGCATGGGCGCGTTTGGCGTCGCCGGTGGGATTCTGGTTTTGCTGACGGAGTACGCGGCTCTTTCTTCGACCTCGGGCCTGTTCCCGTCCATTTTGCTTGCGACTACGCTGGGACGTTGGGCTTCGCCGCTCGTGATTTTTTCCTTCCCCTACGCCCGCGAAGATGGACTTGGCTTTGAAATGAAACGCAACGTCAGTTGGAGAGAAATTCTCCTTGCCACACTGATTACAGGAATCACCGCATGGTTTGTTTACGGCTGGCTGGGATTTGCCTTCATGCTCGGCGCGGCAGTCATCGCTTTTCTCACGGCTTTCTATGTCATGCGTCTGCTCCCCGGCCTCACCGGCGACATCTACGGCACCGTCACAACGCTGGTTGAAATGCTTACCCTTCTCGCCTTCACCGCCATTGGCGCGTAATTGGCGGTCTCTACCGCAAGGTTCTGCGCTAGAGAGCGCAGACTACGCACAAATTTCATCCTTCATCCTTCACCTTTCATCCTTCTTATGAAACTCCTCCTCACCCGTCACGGCGAAACAGACTGGAATCTCATCCGCCGCTATCAAGGTCAGAGCGATATTCCGTTGAATCAAACGGGTATCCGTCAAGCGGAGCAACTCGCAAAGCGACTCGCCTCCGAAAAAATTGACGCCATTTATTCCAGCGATCTCTCCCGCGCGGTGGAGACGGCAAAGATCATTCAGAATGCTCAAGAGCGTAAAACGACTGAAGTCGTTACTACGGATATGCGCTGGCGCGAACTGTCCTTTGGAAAATGGGAGGGACTCAATCACGAAGAGATAGAAGCGCAGTGGCACGACGAAGCCGCAAAGTGGTTTGCCGACATGGTGAACTTATCCCCGCCCGGCGGCGAGTCCCTGCTTCAACTGGCAAACCGCGTTCAATTCGCTTTGGATGAATTGAAGTCAAAACACAAGGATCAAACCGTACTGGTCGTCACGCACAGCGGAGCCATTCAGGCTTTGCTCTGCTACATCCTCGGCATGGACTTGAAGCGCTATTGGCAATTCCGCGTGTTGCAGGCTTCGCTCACGATCCTTCAATTTCACGAAGACAACGCCGCGCTGAAATTGTTCAACGACACCTCGCATTTACTGGAAAAATAACCATGTCAACCCTCACCCTCATCCTCGGCGGCGCGCGCAGTGGAAAATCATCGTACGCGCAAAGGCTTGCGGAAGAATCCGGCAAGTCGGTTACGTTTCTCGCCACCGCCCAGGCATTCGATGACGAAATGTCTGCGCGGATTCAAAAACACAAAGCCGAACGCCCCGCAGATTGGGAGACGCTCGAACTCTCCACAAATCTTGCAGAGCGCGCGGGCAAAATCAAATCCGAGGTTGTCATCCTCGATTGCGTTACCTTGCTGATCTCAAACCTGATGATGCAATTTGTAAAAGACGACCTTGTGGATGAGGCACCCTTCACGCAGGCCGTCCAAAATGAAGTGGGAGAATTGCTTTCGGCAATCCGCGCATCGAATCAAAATTGGATCATCGTTTCCAATGAAGTCGGGCTGGGACTCGTCCCGCCGTATCAAATGGGTCGGGTGTATCGTGACGTTATTGGCGGAGCCAACCAACAGCTTGCGCGCGAAGCGGATTCCGTCCTCTTCATGGTGGCGGGCATCCCGATGACGGTCAAAGGATGAAAATAATATGCTAAAAATCCAAAACCTCTCCGCCTCCTATCACGGACATCAAGTCCTGCACGCCGTTTCCTTCCACGTAAACAGCGGCGAAGTGCTCGCGCTCATCGGCCCCAACGGCGCGGGCAAGTCCACCATCATCCGCGCCGCAAGCGGGGTGATTCCATCCACAGGGCAAGTCCGCACCAATGGCGATGACTTCCAGGCGCTCGACCCCATCCGACGCGCGCGATACATTGCCGTCGTCCCACAGGCGATTTCATTACCGCCCGCCTTCACGGTTTGGGAGACGGTTTTGATGGGACGGACTCCCCATCTTGGATTTTTGGGCCACGCCTCTTCCCTCGACGAGGAGTTGGCTCGGCAGGCTTTGAGCAGGGTCCACGCCCTGGCATTATCCGATCGCCGCGTGGGGGAACTCTCCGGTGGCGAAGCGCAACGTGTCTTGCTCGCCCGCGCCTTGTGCCAATCCACGCCCATTCTTTTGCTTGACGAACCGACGGCACATTTGGACTTGCAATACCAGGTCAGCCTGCTCGAACTTGTCCACGAACTTGCCCACAAGGAAAATCTCGCCGTGCTGGTGGCCCTGCATGATTTGAATCTCGCCGCCCATTTCGCGGATCGGGTTGCCTTGCTCGTCGGCGGTCACCTCAAAGCGATTGGAACTCCGCGCGAAGTGTTGACTTCTGAAACAATATCCCATGCCTATTGCCTGCCCGTGCAAGTGGTGGAACATCCATTTTTGGGCGGGCCGCTGGTGTTGCCGGAAAAAGCAACTTAGTCATTCTCTCCCTGAAATAAGATAGTACAATTACGCACCCTATTATTTTGGCGATTTAGAAGGATGTTTCAATGGCGACCGAAGAACGTGTAAACGAACTGGACGGGATGCGCGGAATTGCCACGATCCTCGTCATCTCCTATCATATTTTCAAGCGGGCGGATTATTTCACCACAAATGCTGTCCTGCATTTCATTACCAGCCTCACCCTATACGGATGGTACGCGCTCGATACGTTTTTCGTCCTTTCAGGATTCCTGATCGCCGGCATTTTGTTGAAAACAAAAGGAGGGGAACATTATTACAAAAATTTCTATGTGCGGCGCTCCCTGCGGGTCTTTCCCCTTTATTATTTCACCCTCGCCCTGATCCTGTTGCTCATGCCCCTCCTCGACCCTGAGTACGTGGCGAAGATTCCAAAGGCACTGCCTTACTACCTCTTTTACCTGCAAAACATTTTCCACTTTACAGATAAAGTCCAGGGAACCATCCATCTATCAGTGACCTGGTCGCTTGCAATCGAGGAACAGTTTTATCTGCTCTTCCCCTTCCTTGTCTACTATACGCGGAGGGAAACCCTTGCAAAAATATGCGGTGGGATCATCGGCGTTTCCATTCTGG
>JBBIUO010000246.1:0-6396 GCA_037440205.1 Chloroflexota bacterium | reverse complement strand
CCTGTATTTTTCATCCGAGTTCAATTTGGCTTCCAATCCCTTTAACCACTCTTCGCTTGGAAAGATTGCTGTCATGCCTGCCTCCAAAAAATAGTATGTGCAATTGTACCATTATGAATTTCTGCGAAATCCTTGCACAAATGATAAAAATAGTCTATCCTTAACTCGCGGAATGAAACCATCCCGCGGCAATGACGTGTTGCCAACCTTTTTATTTCTCTTGGAGGAGATAATGAAAAAGCTTTTGACCATGGCCAGCCTGCTCGTGGTGGCATCCCTTGTGCTTGCCGCCTGCGGCGGGGGCGGCTCCACCGCTTCTGATCTGCTCGGCGCGATCAAGCAACGCGGGTACATCCTGATATCCACCGACCCCAACTACGAACCGCAGTCATTCCTGAACACCGAAGGCAAGCGGCCCGCCGACACCAAATGCCCCAGCGACGCCCTGACCACCGCTGAAATGCAGGGCTTCGATGTGGATGTGGCAATCGCCATCGGCGATGCGCTCGGCGTGGAAACGTGTTTTGCCACCCCGAACTGGGATACCATCACTGCCGGCAACTGGGCCGATAAATGGGATGTCAGCGTCGGTTCCATGACCATCACCACTGAACGCCAAAAGATTCTCGACTTCAGCGTGCCGTATTACTACACCCCCGCTGTTGTGGCGGTACTTGCCGACTCACAATTCCAATCGCTTGACGACCTCGCCGGCCAGGCCATTTGCGCGGGTGTTTCCACCACTTACGAAACCTGGCTCAACGCTGGTGATCTTGGTCTTCCCGCTTCTTCCATCTATGCCCAGCCGCCCGCTGGCATCACCGTCGTCCCATTGGAGACCGACCAGGAATGCGCCCAGGCTCTCGCGGCAGGACGCACTGACTTTGCCGCGTACACCACATCTGCCACTGTCGTGAATGCAAACATCGCCGCCGGCATTCCGGTTCGCCAATTGGGTGGAGCGGTTTACTCTGAAGACCTTGCCGCCGCATTTGATAAGGCTTCCACCCTCCCCACTGCCACCTTGCGCGCCGAAGTGGACAAACTCTTCCAGGCCATGCACAGCGACGGCCGCCTGACCGAACTTTCCAATAAATGGTTCGGCGAAGACCTGACCCAGGCTCCCAAATAATACGTTTGCTTTCAAAGGGAAGCGGTTGTGAAACCGCTTCCCTTTCTTGTTAATCCACTCAAGTTGCTGTCTGTATACCTTGATCTGATTTTGAATGAGATTTTTTAACGCCAAGTCGCCAGGACGCCAGGATTCGGTGTTTTCCCTTTGCGACTCCGCGTCTTCGCGTTAAAACTTGTGCAATTTGCGCAAGGCGGCAACTTGGATTAATTTCTTGCGGAAGGGATTTTTCCCATGAACCTGATCGCCAAAGCAGAATCCGGTGTCCCCAAAACACAGGCAGAATTATTATTCGAAGCGCAACAACGCAAAGAGAGACGTTTTCGAGTCAATGTCGCCCTGACGTGGGGGCTTTTACTCCTGCTCCTGGTTTATCTTTTCAGCGGTCCCATCAATATAGATACAGGATTCATAAAAGAGAACATGCTCTTCATCGCAGGGGGTGTGGGCGAAACAATTCGCATTTCCATTCTTTCCATCATCCTGGCAACCCTGCTGGCGTTGATGGCGGCTTTGGGAAGGCTATCCACCTTCCCGCCCGTGTATGCGCTCAGCACTTTTTATGTTTCGTTGATCCGCGGAACGCCGCTGTACCTGCAAATCATGTTCTTCTTCCTCGCCCTGCCGCAGTTGAATATCCGCCTGCCTGGGCTTTGGGCGGGCGTGATCGCGCTGGGACTCAACTACGGCGCGTACATGTCCGAAATTTTCCGCGCGGGGCTGGCCTCCGTCGGCAAGGGACAACGCGAAGCCGCCGCCGCGTTGGGCATGACACCCTCGCAAACGATGACCCGCGTCGTGCTTCCCCAGGCTCTCCGCTTCGCCATCCCGCCGACCGGTAATGAATTCATCGCCATGACAAAAGACTCGGCGCTGGTGGCCGCCACCGGGTTCGTGCATGAACTGATGTGGCGTGCGGTGAAGGTCGGGCGCGCCCAGTTCCACAATCTGGAAGCGCTCATCATGGCCGCCATTTTCTACTGGATCATGACCATCATCCTTTCCTATCTCCAGGGCATTCTCGAAGCCCGCCTTGCCAAAGGAGAGCGATAACCATGGCACCTCCCATCGTCAAGATCTCCAACCTCGATAAATACTTTGGCCGCCTGCATGTTCTAAAAGACATCAGCCTCGAAGTGCCCGAAAGAGAGGTCGTTTGTCTCATCGGCAGGAGCGGTTCGGGCAAAAGCACGTTACTGCGTTGCATCAACTTTCTGGAAGAACCTTCCCACGGGATCATCGAAGTAGATGGCATCAAAGTGGAAGGTGGCGAAAAGGGACGGGAACACCGTCAGCTTGTTCACGACGTCCGCTTGAAGACCGGCATGGTCTTTCAGGAATTTAATTTATTCCCACACATGACCGTGCTGGAAAACGTCATCGAAGGCCCGGTCACTGTCAAAGGCATGGATAAACAAAAGGCGGTTCAACTCGCCGAGCAAACCCTCGACAGCGTGGGCCTGCTTTTCAAAAAGGATGAATACCCCAACCGCCTCTCCGGCGGGCAGAAACAACGTGTTGCCATTGCCCGCGCACTCGCCATGGAACCGCGCGTGATGCTCTTTGACGAGCCTACTTCCGCACTCGACCCCGAACTCATCGGCGAGGTGTTGAACGTAATGAAAAAAGTCGCATACGAAGGAATGACCATGATCGTCGTCACGCACGAAATGGGCTTTGCCCGTGAGGTGGCCGACCGCGTCATCGTCATGGCCGAAGGTGAATTGATCGAAGACACAAAGCCGGAAGAATTATTCACCAACCCCAAAGACCCGCGCACCAAAGCCTTGATAGACCGCTATCGTTCCAAAGACGAGGGCGACCCAATCGAAAAAAAAAGGCGGATGGATGACGATTGCCATCACCCGCAAGATCAGTCCGCGCTTCAACGAGTGCGAAGTTACACATATCGAGCGCACGCCCATTGATCTGAACATCGCGCGGGCGCAACATCAGGAATACGTCAACGCTCTCGCCTCGCTTGGATGTCAGGTGATCGAACTGCCCGAAGAGCCGGATTTGCCCGACTCTGTATTTGTGGAGGATACCGCCTTCATCCTGGAGGAAGTCGCGGTCATCACCCGACCCGGGGCTGATTCCCGCAAAAAGGAGACAGAGTCCATCATCCGGGCATTGTCTCCCTACCGCCCCCTCGAGCATGTCACTGAACCCGCCACAGTGGATGGCGGCGACGTGCTTGTTCTTGGAAAGAACATCTACATCGGCAGTTCCACGCGAAGCAACGCGGAAGCGGTTCGTCAGATACAACAACTGCTCGATAAATACGGCTACACAGTCGCCTCCGTGGAAATGCACGACTGCCTGCATTTGAAAACCGCCGTCACAAAAGTGGACGAGAAAACTTTGCTCATCAACCCCGGCTGGGTGGACACCTCCCACTTCAAAGGTTTTGATTGGATCGAGGTGGACCCATCCGAACCGTTTGCAGGGAACTGTCTCCCCATCAACGGGACGATCCTATTCCCCACTGCGTTTCCCAAAACACAGAAACGACTGGAGCAAAAAGGGTACAAACTGTTCACAGTCAGCATGACTGAACTGGCCAAGGCCGAAGGAGCAGTGACGTGTTGCAGTCTGATCGTATAATCGAGATATATCGGTTAAAATCTCTATCAGGATATTGATGGAGATTTTTTATATCACGACAATTTTTTATGTCATTGCCAGCGCACGTTACCACACGTGCGCTGGCGCGCAGTGCCAGTGAGCAATCTCCTCCCTCAAACAGGGGGTTGCTCACCGCACTGCGCGCGGCGCATGTGTCGGGAGGCCTGCCCTGAGCCTGTCGAAGGGAACACCCTCGCAACGACATTTATACGATAGAGAAAACAAGCCCAAAGAAGATGGAATTCGCGGTGATGGACGAGAGAGAAAATACAGAGAGCGCCACAGAGACCGAACGGGCCGGCGAATCCCCGCACCGGCACGAAAATCTTTTGAACGCAATCGCGCAGTCGGCGCTGAGACTGCTGGAAGCGGCGGATTGGAGAAACGAGATCAACAACATGCTAAGGATATTGGGGGAGGCCACAAACGCCAGTCATGCCTATCTTTTTGAAAACCACCTGAATAAGGACCAGCGACTGGCAACCAGCCAAACGTACGAATGGGCCGGGCCCGGCCAAAGAGTTGAAATCAATAATCCCGATTTTCAAAATGTACCCGTCCACGAAGAGGGCATGCTCGACTGGTATTCAACGCTGAGTCAGGGCAAAGTCTTTTACAACGCAACAAAAATATTCGATTCCACCTGGCAGGAAATGGCAAGCCGGCGGGAGATCAAAACGCTTTTGGACGTGCCGATCTTCGTGGACGGAAAATGGTGGGGCGTGATCGGGTTCGATGACTGCGAACGCGAAATGTCATGGTCGCAGGCGGAGGTACATGCTTTACAGGTCGCCGCAAGCATTTTGGGGGCGGCCATCAAACGCCAGCAAACCGATGCCGCCCTGCGCGCCTCGGAGGATAAATTCCATTCGACGTTCCACAGCACCTTCGTCCCCATGATCATCGGCCGCCTCTCGGACAGGGTCATTGTGGACCTCAACGAAGCGTTCAGCAACGAATTGGGCTACACAGCGGAGGAAACAATTGGCCGCAAGGCAGGAGAATTCAGATTGTGGGCAGACCCGGAAGAACATGCAAAGCATCACCAATTGATTAAGGCACAGGGCTACCTGCGAGAATTCAAGGCAAAATTCAGACGGCGTTCCGGGGAGATCGGGGTGGCTCTTGTCTCTGCCGCGCCAATCACAGTGGATGCAGAACCCTGCATCCTGTATACCATATACGACATTACCAAGATCGAAGAATTGCTCGTCGAATTGCAGAACAAGAACAACGAACTGGAAAGTTTCACCTACACGGTTTCTCACGATCTCAAGGCTCCCCTGATCACCATTGGCGGCTTCGTGGGCTATCTCGAAAAGGACATCCTGGCTGGCAACGCGGAAAAAGCGCAAAAGGATGTGCATCGCATCATGGATGCCGTCGTCAAAATGCAGAGGTTGTTGAACGAACTGCTCGAACTTTCACGAATCGGAAGGTTTATCAACAAACCGGAGACCGTGAACCTGGGCGATATTGCAAGGGAGGCCGCCCGCTCGACGCAAAGCCTGCTGACTGCAAACAACGTCTCGATCCAGATCGAGGAAGACCTGCCCAACGTGGAGGTTGACCGCATCCGTTTCGTTGAGGTCTACCAGAATCTGATCGAGAATGCGGTCAAGTTCATGGGTGGGCAGGCCGGCCCGAAGATCAGGGTTGGGGTGCGCAGGCAGAACAACACGCAGGTCTTTTTTGTCGGCGATAACGGAGTGGGGATCGAACCGGCATACCACGAACGCATCTTCGGCCTGTTCAACAAACTGGACGCAAAATCGGACGGGACGGGGATCGGCCTTGCGCTGGTGAAACGGATCATCCAATTTCACGGCGGCAGGGTCTGGGTGGAATCGGAATTGGGAAGCGGCGCAACATTTTGTTTTACCCTGAACCACGGCACGTGACATCCGCGAACACGAAGGTGCGACATGACCAAATCACCGGATTACAAAGAACCGCTTTCAAAGGCACTAAGAAGAATCACGTATGGCAACGAGGAACAAATTGCGGAGATCGTCCGTTGGGTGGCCTTCTCGTCCCTTTTTATTCTGCTGGCATTGATCGTTAGCGAACTGCTGTTCGGGCAGTATGTTCAGGCGCTGGTAAACCTGGCCGGGATTTTGCCGATCATCATTTCCCTTGTGCTGATCCGGCAAGGGAGACTTTCCCTCCCGATCATCATCTTCGCCGTTTCCGCCATCCTTATCATCACATACGTTTCCAGTGTCGGGCAGGGAATCCACGATGTGGCGGTGATCGGTTTTCCGGTCGTCCTGATCGTCACAGGGTTGATATTAAGAGGAAGGGTTATTCCCTACTTAACAGGATTCATCATCCTGTGCCTGGCATGGCTGGTTTTTGGCGATATGCTCGGGTTTTACTCGCCCGTCATTCTTCAGGAAAGCCGCCCCGATGATTTTCTTTTTGCCAGCGCGATCATGCTGGTGACGAGCAATGCCGTTTATCTTCTGGTCATGAACATTCATCAAAGCCTGACGCGGGCGCAGGAGGAGATCGCGGAACGCGAGAAGGCGGAAAAACAACGCGAGGAACTTGTTCAGCAATTGAAATTAAAGAACCAGGAACTGGATCGTTTTGCCATCACGGTTTCGCACGACCTGAAAACCCCGTTGATCACC
>JBBIUO010000245.1:0-6407 GCA_037440205.1 Chloroflexota bacterium | reverse complement strand
AACCGAAGGCCGATCTTACAAGAAAGGGTCGCCCAGTATAAAGCAATCCTCATGCAAGGGCGACCCTTTGAGGCTTGTTGGAGAATCCTGTATTCTGTGAGCGGGTCGCCCCTACGAGTAATCAATGACCTCAGAAAATATTATTTTCATCGAAGAAGTGATCGTGATCATGTTGCTGATCGCCTCGGCAGTGGCGGTGGTCACGCGCCGATTGCGTGTGCCGTACACGGTGGGATTGGTTATCATCGGGCTGGCCATCTCCCTGCTCAACCCCCAGCATGTTCAATTTACGCCGCAGATCATTTTGCTCCTGCTTGTGCCGCCGCTTGTTTTCGAAGCCGCGTTCCACATCCGCTTCGATGATTTTCGCCGCGATTTCTGGCTGACCCTTTTGCTGGCCGTGCCGGGCGTGGTTTTGACAACCTTTCTCGTCGGCTGGGTGGTCTCGTGGGGCACAGGACTCGCCCTGCAAGCCGCGCTTGTGTTTGGCGCGCTGGTCGCCGCAACCGACCCGGTCGCTGTGGTGGCTTTGTTCCGTCGGTTGGGTGCGCCGCGCCGGTTGCAGGTTCTTCTCGAATCGGAAAGCCTGCTCAATGACGGCACTGCCATTGTGATGTTTGGGCTGATGCTCTCCATCGCGCTTCAGGGGAGTTTCGATCTCAGGCAAAGTATCACGCAATTTATCACGGTTGCAGGCGGAGGGGTGATCGTTGGGATGGTGCTGGGCTTGAGCATTTCCCAATTCATTAAACGCATTGACGATGCGCTGGTGGAAACCACGCTCACGACCGTACTGGCATTTGGTTCCTATTTACTGGCAGAGACTCTGCACGTGAGCGGGGTGCTGGCCGTGGTCACGGCGGGGATCATCAGCGGGAACACCAGCCAGAGAACCATGTCCCCATCCACGCGGATCGTGGTGTATAACTTTTGGGAATACGCCGCGTTCGTCGCCAACTCGTTCGTGTTCCTGCTCATCGGCATCACCATTGACCTGAGCCTGATCGCCGAGAACTGGCAGGCGATTGCCTGGGCGATCCTTGCCGCCGAGGCGGCGCGCTTTCTCAGCACCTACGGATTCTCTTTATTTGCTCGGGAGATTTCACACAAGTGGAAGCACATCCTTTTTTGGGGAGGGTTGCGCGGCGCGATCACACTGGCATTGGCATTGAGCCTGCCCGAACAGGGAATTTTCGCGGCGGAACGGGGAAGGTTGCAGGCCATGGCCTTTGGGCTGACGTTGTTCACGTTGCTGGTGCAGGGCTTTTCGATGGATTGGCTGTTGAAGCGCCTCAAGTTGATCGTCCGCTCGCCGGCGCAGGTTGAATATGAAAGCCGTCATGCGCGGTTTGTCGCCAACCGCGCGGCTTATGACTATTTGCGGCGGAGAAGCCAGGAGGGCATGGTCTCGGAACATGCGTGGCAAAGACTCTCCCAGTTGATGAAACAACAAAGCGAGACTTTGATGTATGAACTAAAACTCGTGATGAGTTCCGAACCGGATGTGGAGGCGGAGGAACTCGATACGGCCTACCGCGAAGCGTTGCGCGCGCAACGCACTGCCCTAACCGGTCTTCTGCGCGACGGCGTCATTTCGGAGGATACCTACTCCCATCTTGTCGGCGAAGTGGATGAGGCGTTGATGGAGGAGAATCCATCCGCGAAGTTATTTGACGGGGAATAATTGCAAGGTTGAAGCATCCCCCGACATCTGATAATATCAAAGCGAGAAACTGCCGATTGAAACAGAATCAGTTTTCGGTCAGGCAATGAGGCGTTCATCCGCCAAAGGAGATTGAAGATGGAGAATCCAATCCACTTATTGTTGGTCGCCGTCGTGCAGGATCAGGACCTCGAGTCTGCAACCAAAGCCGTGCAGTCCATCGGCGCGCCGGTTACGTACCTTTCCAGTTCGGGAGGTTTTTTGGGGAGGCGCAATGTCACGTTGTTGATCGGCCTGCCCGTTGAAAAGGAAGATGAGGCGTTGACCGCGTTGCACAATGCATGCCGTCAGCGAATCGAATACATGACGCTTCCGCTGGAAGGTTCGCCCATGCCGATGCCCGCGCCTGTGCCAGTGACGGTGGGCGGCGCAACGGTGTTTGCTTTGCCTGTGGAACGGTTTGAACAGATCTGATTTTATATGTCATTGCGAGGAGGGCGTTCTTTGCCCGACGAAGCAATCTTCTAATCGCGTTGGAGATTGCTTCGGGCTATCGCCCTCGCAATGACATGGAGGAGATGAGACCATGAAAATGATCATTATCATTATCAAAGATAACGACGCCGATTCGCTCACGCAATCATTCACCGCAAAGGATTTCCGCGTGACGCGCGTTGCATCCACCGGCGGTTTTATGCGAAGCGGCAATGTCACCATGTTGTTGGGCGTGGAGGATGAACAGGTGGACGCGGCGATTCAGGTGGTGCGCGATTCGCTTCCATCCAAAGGCGATCTGAAACGCGCCACGCTTTTCGTTGTTCCGGTTCAGCGCTTCGAGCAAATCTAAAATGAAAAACAAATTGCACGTCATATTCGCAGTCATCGCGCTGGCCGCGGCCGCGCTTGCCTGTGCCAGTCCCATCGGCGGAGTGACGCCCGTCAGCGTGGAAACTGTTGTCGCCGGGACATTGACCGCGCTTACGGCTCCCGCTCCCGAAGCGACCCCCGCGCTTCCTTCTTTGACCTCGGGCCTGCTCCCGCATTCGATGGTTTTTCTCGGCAACGACGGAGCGGGACTCGCGCAAGTCTATCGCCTCGAAAGGGATGGCAAGACCCTGAAACAACTCACCTTTGAACCCGCGAAAGTGGAAGGGTACGATGTCTCCCCGGTGGATGGAAGCGTGGTGTATGTTTCCAATAATCAACTGCTCACGGTCCATGCGGATGGAAGCAACCGCCGCCTGATCTTCGAAGGCGGGCAGGTGGACGCGAACAACCCCTTCATCAACACCGTTCGATCCCCGGCCTGGTCGCCAAACGGACAGACCATCGCCTTTGGCCATAAAGGGTTGAATTTATATTCGGTTGCAACGGGTCAGTCCAACCTTGCGCTGAAGGATGAGATTGACGATCTTGGCAATGGCCTGCTTGTGCCGCGTGAAATGTTCTGGCCCGATAAATATTCCCCGGATGGAAGTAAACTTATTGTCACGCTTGGATATTACGAAGGCGCATCCGCCGATTTATTATCTCAATGGCGGCGCGCTCGTCCGCTTGACCGGGGCGGAGGGAGCCGCGATCTGTTGCGGCGAAACCGAATGGGCGCCCGATGGTTCCGCCTTTTATTCGGCCAGCCCGGTCTTTGGTATGTTCAGCGCCGGCCTGTGGCGCGTGGATGCGTCAACGGGCGCAGTCACCACTTTGCTAGAAGGCAACTTCGATACCAATCCTCTCAATCTCGCCGATGAACCGTTCCTCGCGCCGGATGGACAGTTGTACTTCTTCCATGCCATCATGCCCGGCGGCACCGACATGGTCAATCGCGCCCCGTTGCAACTCGTCCGCTCCGCACTGGATGGCGTGACAGGGCGAACCGTGTTGCGTCCTGAAAATTTCGGGAATCTGAACGAAGCGCTCTGGGCGCCCGATGCGAGTTTTGTCATCGTCGCCAATGCGGATTTGCCTGAAATCTACCAAGGCGGCAAATTGGAGTTATATTACATGGACGGACAAAAGGCCATGATCCCGCTTGCGCCGTTTGGAATGTCCATGAGGTGGGGGCCGTGACCCCCATCCCGGCCTTCCCCCATTTTCAAAGAGCGAAAATGGGGGGAGGAGTTTGTCAGGGCAAGTGGGGTAAAAGATAATCATCGAAGAAACCGATCACCCTTTTTTCATATTCCTCGGGAAAGTATCCTTGCATCCCCAAATGCGGCACGCCATCTTCCACCCAGATTTGTTTCGGCTCTTTTGCCGCGTCGAATAAACGATACGGCGAGTTCATCATAATCGCTTCCCCCTCCCAGCCGTCGATGATGAAGACCGGGCGCGGGCTGATCTGCCCGATCACATCCACCGGGCGCACATCGTCCATATCCACGCCGCTGTGATATTCACCGAGGAACATCACGAACGGTTGCATCAAGCCAATCGGGATGTTGATTTCCAGCACATCCTCCAAAGCGGGAAATGCACTGTCGCTGACCACCGCTTCGATCTCCGTCCGTTTTGCGGCAGTGAGAAGGACCGTCGTCCCGCCCATCGAGCCGCCCCATGCGCCGACGTGATCCACGCCCGGCTGGGCCAGCGCAAAATCCAACGCGGCTTCCACGTCAATCTGCTCGTAATACCCCAGTGTGGATATGTCGCCGCCGCTCAGACCATGCGCGCGAAAATCCCATGAAAGCACGCCGTAACCATGTTTCGCAAACATCAGATGGCGGAACGCATCTCGGCAGGAGTTGTATCCATGCGCCACGAGGATGACCGCGCCATTCCCTTCGACGCCGCTCAGGGCGGGCTGGGGAGGCGTATACCAGGCGGAAAGAGTCACGCCGTCTTTTGCAGTGAGTTCGATTTCCTGAAAAGGGATTCCACTCTCGACAAGCAACGCCTCATCTGGAATCACCCGCGAGGGATGAAGCCGCGCCTGTGACCACTGGTCGCTGAGGAACAGGATAAAAATGAAGAAGGCGGCCAAAAGCGAAAGCGCCGTCACTGCCGCGATGTTTCGCCAGTATCGAAATCGTGATTGATCCTTCTTCATCGAGTCACAGCCTATTCTCTACCCCAGCACAAAATTATCGATCAATCTCGTCTTTCCGATCAACACCGCCATCGAAAGCAGGGCTTTTCCCTTCACCGCCTCCAGTTCTTCGAGCGAGTCATAATCGGCGCACGAGACGTATTGCATCTGCGCGCGCGGCTCGGCTTCAATGACTTCCTTCATTTTCTTCCGCAAGGTCTCCGCATCCCTTTCGCCGCCTTCATAAGCCGCCTTCGCGGCGCTCAACGCACGGAACAGCACAATCGCGGCCTTGCGATCCTCCCCTTCCAGATACTTGTTTCGGCTCGACATCGCCAGCCCGTCCGCCTCGCGCACCGTCGGGCAGACGATCACCTCGAGCGGGAAATTCAAATCCCGTACCATCCGGCGAATGACCGCCGCCTGCTGGGCATCCTTTTGCCCGAAATACGCCTTGTGCGGCTGAACCGCATTGAACAACTTCGCCACGACGGTGGTCACACCCTTGAAATGAGTCGGCCTCATGGCCCCTTCCAGCGGACGGGTCATCGCTTCCACCTCCACCCAGGTCTGGTAGCCAGTCGGATACATGATCTCAGGGGTGGGATTCCAAACCAGAATATCCGTCGCCGAGAGCGAAGAGAGCAGGTTCAAGTCGCGTTCGAGATCGCGAGGGTAACGGGCTAAGTCCTCGCTTGGCCCAAACTGGGTGGGGTTGACGAAGATGCTGACCACCACGTTCTGGCATTCGCTCTGTGCCCGGCGGACAAGAGAAAGATGCCCCTCATGCAAATATCCCATCGTCGGGACCAGACCAACTGTCCCGTCGAGAGAGAGGCGAGCGGCTCTTAATTCGTCTAGACTAACCACGGTTTTCATACCATTCTCCTACTTGACAGGCTAGAAATTTTGTTCTACACTACTTATCAAATCAGACACAAGGAGAAAAAAATGGCGTATTCACACACCAACTCAAAAGGCACCACCTATTACCTGCATCAAAAGGGTAAGATGTTCTTCTTCTCAAAGGAAGTCAAGGAAGGCGTTCTCGAGGCTCTCCCCGCAGGCTACACCGTTTCTGAAATGAAGACTGGGATGCTCGTCCTGAAGAGAATTGCGGCGGAAGGCGAAGCCAAACCTGCGGAGACCACAGAAGCATCTTCCTAAAGTATAACCCTGTTCGACAACCGAATAATTTGTTCTTTTAGATAAAAAGGAGCCTAAAATGACACGTACCCATGCATCTAAAAGTTATGAAATGAAAGAGGGGACGACATGCCAACTCTAAACCGCGTTCAATTGATCGGCCGTTTGGGGCGCGACCCCGAAAGCAAGTTCACCCCCACAGGCAAAAAAGTGACCCAGTTCAGCCTTGCCGTGAGCAATCGCTGGAAGGACAAGAACGGCGAGACAAAGGAAGCCACCGAGTGGGTCAACATCGAAGCCTGGGGGCGGCTCGGCGAGGTCTGCCAGGAATATTTGAAGAAGGGCAGTCTCGTTTATCTTGAGGGGCGCTTGAAAACCGACAAATACGAGGACAAGGGCGAGACGAAGTACTTCACGAAGGTTGTGGCGCAGACCCTGCAATTCCTCGATAAGCGTCCCGCCGATGAACCCGTGATGGCAGTGGATGAAGACCCAGGCGATTACGATGTGTAGGGGAAGTTGGCAGTTAATAGCGACCAGTAATCAGTGAACAGTAATCAGGAGGCAGTCATC
>JBBIUO010000244.1:6182-6408 GCA_037440205.1 Chloroflexota bacterium | reverse complement strand
ACTTCGTAGCCGAGTTTTTCGTACAGACTGCGCGCCACATCATTGTAGGCGAAGACATGCAAGGCCAGTGACTTCAAACCGATCTCGCGCGCCTTTTCTTCGAGCAACAACATAGCCTGTTTGCCGTAGCCCCTGCCGCGAAAACGTTCGTCAATCCACAGGTCGAAGATGAATCCGCTTTTTACGGGACGATTCACATCAACGCGCATCCAAATAACACCGACGG
>JBBIUO010000244.1:0-6164 GCA_037440205.1 Chloroflexota bacterium | reverse complement strand
GTACAGGGTGTAGATGTGGTGATTCTCGCTTTGCAACCCCTGCGGAAGAAGTTTTTCGGTTTCCTTGCGTGATTTTTCCAGCGCTTCATCCTCGCTCCAATATCCCGCCTTGACATTGGCCTCGGCGTATTCGGATACATTGCGCTCAAAAAACGCATCGAATTCAGGTTGGGTCATGGGGAGTAGTTTGGCCATGGGATGATTATACCGTTTCTAAAATCTATTCATACCTTATCGGCTCCACGTCCCGTTTATTTTCCTCTCTCTTCCTTCTCCCCCTCGCATAATAAAACGTCTCGCGCAATTGCGGCGTGACCAAACTCGTCTCGCGGTGTCCCATGCGTGTGCCGTGAAATTGCATGAAGCGAAACCAGAAAATGGATGAAATATTTTTCAACAAAACATGCTCGCGCGCGGCGTGCCAGAGGTCGCTCAAGATGTTGGCAACCGTCAGGCGCAGAAAATCGTAAAAATTGAAATGTGCTTCAGGGTGGATTCTCCGCAGAGCCATCGCTTCGCGGCGATAACGGTTGTACACCCCGCGCGGGGTTTCGTTGTGGACGTGAATGATCTCGGCTTCGGCCACATACGCGATGGCATGTCCCTGTTCTTTGGCCCACTTCGCCCAAGCCAAATCCTCCAGCCCGGTCAACGTTTCATCGTAGTTATTTTTCTCCCACAGGCTTTTGCGAATCGCGGCGTTGGCGTTGTTGCAAAACGCAGTGACCTGATCGAGACTGCCCGCATCGGGATACCATTGGTGATAAATCTGCCCTTCGGAAAATTTCGCCGTCGCCGGGCCGCGTTGTTTGCCGTAGGTCAATGCCACTTTTTCATTTTGAAATGGACGAAGCAGAGTCTCCAGCCAATCGGGATAGACGGGATAGACATGCGCGCTGGCAATGACGATGAACTCGCGCTTCGCTTCCCTAACCCCAAAGTTGAGTGAGCGTCCGAAAGTGAATTCTTCGGGACGGATTCTCACGATCCGCGCGCCGAATGATTCCGCGATGGCGACGGTCGAATCGGTGGAGCCTGAATCCACCAAAATAATATCCACATCCTTGATCGTCTGCTGTTTGATGCCTTCGAGCAGACGGCCGATGTGTGCCTCTTCGTTATAGGCGCGGATGACGATGGAGCAGGTCATGGGGAGGAAGTAGACATGTAGACATGTAAACAAGTAGACAAGTAGACATGTAGACATGTAGACATGTAGACATGTAGACATGTAGACACGTCCACACGAAACTTGTATACCTGTATACCTGTGTACCTGTATACCTATTCATAAATCTACCAATCATTATTTTTTTCATACCCTAACTTTATCAGCAAATTGCCAGCCACCTCTTTGAATATCTTTTTATGCTCCTTGGTGAAGTGTTTTTTCCATTCGCCGGTTTTGCCGGAGCGGAAGGTCGGGGACTTTTTCGGGTTGATGGATGTTTCGAGGGCGTCCAGAATCAATTGTCGGGAAGTTTGAAGCGGAACACGGCTGAGGAGGTGATCCATGATGTTGGTCAGAGTCGCGGCGCGGGCGTGGATCAAATCTTCGAAGTGAATTGTCAAAACTTCTTTTCGGTCGAGCCAGTCAAGATATGGCTCGAAGCGGTCGGCGATGTTGGGGAATTCAATGCCTGCATCGGGCCTACCTAAAATGCTGACTTTCAGACGCGAATCGAAATCGGGGAGCGATTGATAATAATCGTGATGAACGTGACGGGCTTCCATGTCGGTGACGTAGAAGACGTGCGAGACAACCACATCGCGCGGATCGCGGAAGATGAAATATGGCGCGAACTTCGGCGAGCAAACACGGGCGACGGCTTCGGGGCGGGCGAAGAGATGCGCGGAGGCAACATCGCGCGGGCGAAGGGAGTCAAGCCAGGCGATGGCTTGTTGTGGATCACGTTTTGCTCCGGTTTCGCCTTCGTACTCGGCGTAGAAAGAATGCAGACGTTTGGCATATGGCGCGACCTTTGAAAAGCCGAGCAAAATTTGGTCGAGCAGATGCGTGCCGCTTTTTGGAAACGAGATGCCAAGCAAAATGGGCAGATCGGCAGGTTGGGAGGCAAAACGGATTCGTTGAATTTGTTTTTCAGTTTGGTAAATGAATTGCCGTAAATAAGTTTTCGGGGATGGCATTATTTTTTTATTCTCCGGGGTAAAACCAGCAGAGCGGGGCGCGGCCTTCCAGTTGATCTTCGCAGGTGCCGCGAAACACCTGCAAATCGAGCAGACTCCAAACCCGTTCCGGTGCATGGACGATGGCGGTGGGTTTTCCATTCCACATCATGGGGTAGATGCTGGTGACGTAGCGAAAGTGAATGAGTCCGCTCAAGAGGAGGGACATGGCAAAAACGATTTTTAAAAAGCGCGATGACAAGTGAATTCCCTCGAATACCGGGATGAGGAAAAAGGCCAGATACGGTGTCATGTCGGTGAAGAAGCGCGGGCCGAGAGACCAGCCGCCGTACCAGTTATCGAAGGAGGAAATGGTGATCCAATGCGCCAGCAGAATGAGCGCGAGATAAAGTTCGATATTTTTCAAAGTCATGCGGCGATTCTTCATCAGCAAATAGATGCCGAAGATCGAAAATAAAAAGATGGGCGTTGTCGTGAAAAGTCCACGATTGGGGCTGATGATGTTGCCCCAAAAAGCGTTGAAGAAATTTGAATTCGCGCCAAGTCGTTGCGGTAAATAATAAGGCGGCAGGATGGAATGAAACGTCAACAGGCTGTGGGCGGCGAGGGTGAAAAGGGGGATCAACAAGCCAGTGAGATAAACAAACAATTTCTTTCTGTAATTGATCAAAATGTACAACGAGAAGATGGCAACGGAAATGCTGTTGGTTGGCCGCACCACGTAGGAAAATCCAAGCAGGAAGCCGACGAGAAATAGCTTCCATTTTTCCTGCTTCTGCGGGTGTTGAAGCAAAATCCACAAAACCAGGGTCAGGCACAAGGCGGAGAGTCCGTGTTGCCACAAGGCTCTGCTTGCTGTCGAAAGCATGGGAGTCAAAAAGGCAAATGCAAATGCAAGCAGTGCGGCACGGAGTCTGCTGAGGCGCGGGGAAACTGTCAGGAAAAACAGGACAGTTGTCAGGGCGGCAATGAACGAGGCGTAGACTTTCTCGATCTTTGCCAGACGGTGATCGGGAAAATGTCCCAGAAGATAGGTTTGCAAATCGCCCGCATAACGCAGATCGAACACCTGATCCACCGCCCAGACATACGGCACGCTGACAATCGGCACGGCCAATGGAAAATAGGAATAAATGTGGCCATCGAGATACAGCACGCGGAAATCGCGATCCTCCATGAGGTGGGCGTATTCATCGAGGTCCGCGTTTCCCTCGCGCAACATGCTCATGGAAAAATAAAACGTCCAGCGGGAATCGGTGCTGGTGGTGACGGGGCAAATCACGTAGACGAAAAAGACAACGAGAAAAATTGCGGCAGGCCAGAAAATATTCGCCTTTTTTTCGGGGGAAGAGGGGGCGGGCGGTTTCAATCCCATGCGGGTATTTAACCACAAAATCAGTAGATCGTAGTTTGCGCTCTCTTGCGCAATGCGTTGCGTGGCGTTTGAATCTTTGCACGCCAAATACGCGCTTTCGTGAAGTACTAAAAATCGTTTCAACCAGTGACGTACAAAGGATTTCGGGGTTATTACGGGCGAGGATAAAAAATTGAAGATCACCATTTTCAACACCCCCATTGTCAGTCCTTTTCTGCGGCTTCTGGGCAATTCGATCATGCGCCTGGCCGGCTGGCAGGTGAACGGGAACCTGCCCGACCTCCCAAAATATGTTTTGATCGGCGCGCCTCACACCTCGAACTGGGATTTTGTACTGTTCCTAGGCGTGGCGTTCCACCTGAAAGTGGATGTCCGCTACATGGGCAAGGCGGAATTGTTTCGCAGTCCCTTCGGCTGGTTCTTTTACTACTGCGGCGGCGTGCCCGTTGACCGTTCCAAGTCTACGGGGCTGGTGGAGCAAATGGTGGAGGCGTGCAACCGCTCCAAAACCTTCAAACTGACTATCACACCAGAGGGGACGCGCAAGGAAGTCCGCGAATGGAAACGCGGTTTTTATCACATCGCCAAAAACACGGGGATTCCCATTGTGCTGGCGAAAGTGGACGCGAAGCACAAGACCGTTCACATTGGGGAAATCTTCCACCCCACCGAGAACATGGAAGCGGACATCAAGGCGATCCAGGATTCCTTCAGGGGATTTGTGGGGATCAATCCGCGGAAGAAGTATATTACGCTGGAGGAGTAGATTCTTTCAACAAAAAATCTCCGCCTTCCAGAATACCCTCCAAAATCACCTTCACCGCATCGGATTCCAGCAATTCGTTCAATTCAAACGACTTCAATTTCGTTTGCGTGGTGCGGACGGATGGCTCAAGAAAATCGCCAAATGGAAGCGAAGTGCGATACAACTGGTAATACAAAAACCTTCTCGCATTTCGTTTGAATTCAACGGGCGCTTCGATTTTCTCCGCCGCCAAAAATTCCTTCATCTTTTTTCTTACGTCGTCAATCGTCTGCGGAAAGAACACGGTGGGATATTGGGTAAATCGCGCTTTGCCCGCGCACAACACCGCCGCGCCCATGATCGAAGCCTCCAGGCCAATGGTGGAGTTGTAGATCATGACGAATTTGGATTTTTGAATCAACTCGTAGGAACTCAACGTCTCACGCGGACTCACAAAAACGACATTCGCTTCTTTCTGGACCTGGCGGCTGGTTGCCCAACTCTCGACAGTTTCCCGGCTGGATTTTCTGACTCGCAACTCGTCGGGATGCGCGCGGATGACGAACAGCGTATCACGATGAGCGCGGATTTCCTCCAACACCAAATCCAGCCAATCGAACATATCTTCAAAAACGGTGTTGGCGTGCGGCTGGCTGGTATCGAAAATGACATTGGTAAAGATGGGGACAATCTGCTTGAAACCTGCCGCCTTTTTCAAAAATGACTCGTCGAGTCCTTTCATATCCGCCCAGAATTTGATTCCTGCCATCGTGAAGTCGCCCTGAAAGCGTTTGGCGAGATACGTATCCAATTTTGCGTTTTGCTCGTCGTTCAATTCAAAATCGTCGGGGATATGAATCGGGTAGGCTGTTGCTTCACCTTCGGTGAAGTAAGCGGATGCGGGTTGCAATCCCACTTCGTGGGTAATGACTCGCAGTCCGCGCTTTTGGGCAACCCATCGCGCAGTCGCTTCGGGGAAGAACTGCCCATTGAAAAGGACAACCGCCCGCGGCTGGGTCTGATCGAGAAAGTCTGAAAACTTCCGCGCCACATTCCACGCAGACAAAATATATTCACGCAAAAGGTAGCGCGTGTTTTCGTCATCTTCCAAATGATGAATGCGGAGAATCCAACGCAGGCCGGGAAGGCATAACTCACCAAGGGGAATGCCCTGCCATTCAAAGGCCATCAAGTTCTGCAAAGAAAGATTATCGATTGCTGTTGCGAGTTGCGTGTTCCGTTCAAACTCAAACCAATTTACATGTGTACCTGTGTACCTGTCTACCTGTATACCCGAATACAACGTCCTCGATTGAATCACACAAGACCTGCACGGCATCGCTTTATGAACATCATCCCGATTCGCGCCGAGGACACATTTGCTCATGCCCGCATTGCAGGCAAAATATGCGACCGGGATTCCCTGCAACCGCAACGCCCACGAAGCGAGAAGATGAAAACCCGAATTCCACGAAAGATCGTCAATGCCGGTGGAGGCTTTGAAAAAGACGATGGGCGGACTTGTGGCAGGCGGCGAGTGGCGAGTGACGAGTCTTGCCGTGCGCGCGATTTTGAGATTGTTGAGTCTGCGGACGAGTCCGCGTTTGATGCGTTGGGGGAAGAATTCTTTCACTCCACGTTTACCAATCATTGTCTCTCTCATACCCCAGCCTCACCAGCAAATCTCCAGCCACATCTTTAAATAGCCTCTTATGTTCTTCAGTGAAGTGTTGTTTCCATCCGCCCGTCTTCCCTGAACGGAAGGTGTGACTTTTCTTCGGCTGGATCGCCTCCACCAAAATAGATAAAGCCTTCTCGCGCGGAGTTGGAATCTTGTAACCCGTCTTTTCCACTTCATCGAGCATGGACGCGAGGGTCGCATCGCGCTGGTTGATG
>JBBIUO010000243.1:6163-6434 GCA_037440205.1 Chloroflexota bacterium | reverse complement strand
TTTCAAGGGAAATCTCCTCGCCCTGACAGGAGCATGGGCATTCGCTGGTTATCTTCTCATCGGCCGCAGTCTGCGCGCCAAGATGGATTTGATTCCCTACATCTTCGTTGTGTACGGGGTCGCTGCGCTGACTTTGATCGTAGTGATGATGTATTCAAAGGAAAGCCTGTTTGGTTATCCAGCCGCCGCGTATCTTTATATGCTTGGACTTGCGCTCGTTCCACAACTGATCGGGCATTCGACGTTCAATTGGGCTTTGCGTTACATGCCT
>JBBIUO010000243.1:0-6145 GCA_037440205.1 Chloroflexota bacterium | reverse complement strand
CATCACCACGCTGGGGGAGCCTGTGGGTTCTGCGGTTCTTGCGTTGTTTCTGCTTGGCGAAATTCCGTCGCCGCTGACTTTGGCCGGTGGTATATTCATTTTATTCGGCATCTATCTTTGCGGACGTTAGAGAACGTCCGCTACGCTCTGGCGGGCGGTATATTCATTCTGATTGGAATCTATCTTGCGAGTCAAAGTGGACGCTAGAGAGCGTCCACTACGCAGAGTTGACACAATGATCATTATCATCATGGGTGTGGCGGGTTCAGGAAAGACGACGGTCGGGTCGTTGCTGGGGCGTGAACTCGGCTGGGAGTTTTACGACGGCGACGATTTTCATTCGGAGGCAAATCGCGCGAAAATGTCGCAGAAGATTCCGCTGACGGACGAGGATCGCTCCACGTGGCTATCTGCTCTTCGAGACTTGATCAGCCACAACGTTAGGAATGATCGTTCCATCGTGCTGGCATGTTCCGCGTTGAAGGAGTCGTATCGCAACATGCTCAAAGTCGCCGGGCGGGTGCGTTTTGTCCATTTGAAGGGAACGTATTCGCAAATCGAATCGCGCCTGCGGGAGCGCAAAGGCCATTTCATGTCTGCGGAGATGCTTGCGAGTCAATTCGATACCCTTGAAGAGCCGCAGGATGTGCTGACGATTGACATTTCAAAAACGCCGCAGGAGATCGCGGCGATCATTCGCAAAGGATTGAATCTATGAAACTGCCTTCCCATCTCTATCTCGATGAAAGAAATATTCCGTACGAGGCGTTGAGCTTTTCGCCGGAGACCGAAAAGGGCGCGGCAAATGTGGCGCGGGCGCTGGGCTTTTCGGAGCGGCAGGCAGTGAAGACGCTCATCTTTCAGGTGGATACGGGCGAGCGCGTGCTGGTGATGCTTGGCGGCGACCAAAATGCGATCTCCGGGAATTTGAAGAAGGCGATCGGTTCGCGGAATATTCAAATGGCCGCGCCCGAAGTGGTGAAGGAAACGACGGGATATATCATCGGTTCGATCCCTGCCTTTCATTGGCAACCAGAAAATTTCAGGTCGTTCCTCGAGGCGAGCCTGCTCGATGAGCCCATCCTCGGCACGGGCGGAGGTCAATGGGGCGAGGAGATCATGATTACGCCGGAGAATTTGATCAGGGCGAGTCATGCGATTGTGGTGAATTTGACGGACAGGGAGAAGCCGGTGTTTCGGGAGTAGGTTGCAGGTTTCAAGTTTCAAGTTCCAAGTTTCAGGTTGAAGGTGATGTGTGAAGAATATTGGATGGCCGTTTTCCATCAAGAATATAGTGTTGATCGTTCTCGCGGCGGTGGGCGGGGTTATTGTTGTTGTGAATTTTTTTCTGCTGTCGAAGGATATGATTTACGGGGATTTTTCGGCGGAGGGGATTTTTCCGAGACCTATGTATGGATTCTTCCGCGTGCCAGACAGGCCGAATACCATCGAGCGGAATGCAGTGAACAGGCTGGCGGCGGATTACGCGCAGATTTATTTCCCTTCGCTGGAGTTTTCGTCGCTAACGAAAAATTACGAGACGGGCTATCTCGATCCGTGGAAAAGACCTTCGCGGTACGCGCCTTTCATTCACTACATTTGCGCCATTTCCTTCTGCAAACTGGATTATGGGTATGCAAGTTTCCTGCACATGCTCATCCAGATGGTTTTGTTCTACGCTTTTTTTGTGATGGCGTTCAGGATGTTGAACGTGGAATCGAAGCTCTGGTTTGGGTTGATTTTTACGGCGGTTTGTCTTTTTGCCACACCTGCGGGGCTTTCGTGGTTCGAGCGCGGACAGTTTTCGCTTTATGTGGCTCTCGCTTATCTTTTGCTGATTTTGGGGTTGATGAAGAATAAGCCTGTGTTGGTCGTCCTTTCGGCGCTGTTTGCTTACGTGAAATGGACATCGTTTCCATTTTTGCTGGCGGTGATGGTCGTGTACTGGTTGAGCGCAAAAAACACGAAGGAGCGGATTCAATACACTCTGTCGGCATTGATCTATTTGCTGGTCATTCTCCTGCTGTCGCTGGCGTTTCGGAGCCGATTTGTTCATTTTCTTGAGGGGCTTTACAAGCAGGAGGTCAATGTGGGGGCGGTGGGGATCGGGCTGGGTCAATTACTACCCATTGCTCTTGTGAAGGGAATGCCGTTCGTTTTGATTTTGGCCGGATATCTATCCCTGAGACGAAATCATAATGGGGCCGACCCGCTTTCGGCTTTCCTGATCGGTTCGGGTATCCTGATGCTTACGTATCCCACAGTCGCTTTCGAATACAATATCCCCAATCTGTTTTGTTTCATCCCGCTGATTTTTTATTGGACGAGACAGGCCAGTTCGTTGAACACGGCCATTCGATATTTGTTTTTTGGGTTTGTTTTTCTGGCGTCGTGTACGATTTTTATAAGTCCGCCTGTGAGCGCGAGTGTGATTTTGTTTGGGTATCTGGCGGTCGCGGGGGTGTTTTTGGCATTGTCCTGGGGATTGCTTCGTCGGGACGCTTCCGCGTCTCAACCCTCCTCGCAATGACGGGCGTTTTCATGAAGAATCCGCGTGTGTGTATTCGAACGGAGGTTGGCGATATCGTCGTCGAGTTGCATCCGCTGAGGGCGCCGGTGACCGTTGCGAACTTCCTGCGGTATGTGGACGAGAATCGTTTTGCGGGCGCGAGGTTTTATCGCGTGGTGCGGATGGATAATCAGCCGGGTAACGAGTTCAAGATCGAGGTGATTCAGGGCGGCTTGAAGGATGACGAGCATCCGCAAAAACTGCCGACCATCCCGCACGAAACCACGATGCAAACAGGAATCCGCCACGAAGACGGAGTCATTTCGATGGCGCGAAATGAACCCGGCACGGCAGACGCGGAGTTTTTTATCTGCATTGGGGATCAACCTGAGTTGGACTTCGGCGGCAGGCGCAACCCCGATGGTCAGGGCTTCGCGGCGTTCGGCAGGGTTGTTGATGGGATGGATGTGGTGAGGAAGATTCAATCCCTGTCCGCGAAGGGTCAGTATTTGGTGGAGGAGGTTGCGATTTTGGGTGTTTGGAGAATCGGCGTATAATGCAGAAAGATATTCGGATGACATATTTCGAGTCCGTTTGGGAGAAAGCCTAAAAGGAGTTGTACATTCTTATGGCCAATCAAGGCGCTACACTTCCACTGGAACAGGCATACCAGGATTTTACGAAGGTCATCCTTTCTTTATCCAGCGGACAATTTTTATCTTCCATGAACGGCTGGACACCGAGGGATGTTGTAGCACACCTGATCGGCTGGAACGGTCTCATGATCGAGTCTTCGTTGTCCATTCTTGAAGGGAATCCACCCTCATACTCAGTAGATCACGAAAACCTCGCGTAGTTTGCGCTCTCTGGCGCAAATTAGGCGTTAGAGAACGCCAATTACGCGCTTTCGTGAAGTACTGATACTACAAGGACGCCCGGAATGACTACAGCAATATCAACGCTGGGTTTACGGTGAAATATTCATCCCAATCAAAGCAGGAACTTCTCGCGGAACTCCAGTTATCCATGGAAAAATTCGAGGCGTTTATTCGCTCCCTGCCCGTCGAAGAACTGACAGCAGATCACGGCGTTGTCCATTACAGCGGCAAGCCCGCCACTGTCGCCAAAATCATCAATTCACTTGCGGGAGATTATCAGTATCATTCACGTCAAATAGCGGAATGGCTTGATAAGCAGTAGGATGTGTTTCCTACGTTTCGAGTTTTCTCTACTGGAAAACCTTACCCGCGCCCGCCATAAAACAAAACGCCTCTTTCGAGGCGCTTTGTTTTATCGGTACGTCAGCCAGTTCAGTTCCCGCAACTTTGCGGCGATATCTTCCCGCATGTCGTGTTCGCTCATGCGCCATGACCAGTTTCCGCCAAGTGTGCTGGGGAAGTTCATGCGGGCTTCATTGCCGAGGCTGAGCAGATCCTGCATCGGGGTGATGGCAAATACGGCAACGGACTTCCACACGCCGCGGATCAAATCCCAGGCAAAGTCGTGACCGTCCACGCCGAGGTAACGGCGGGCAAAATCCCGTTCGTGATCGGGCGCAGAAGCATACCAGCCGAGGGCGGTGTCGTTGTCGTGGGTGCCGGTGTAGGCGACGCAATTCGGCACGTAGTTATGCAGCAGGAAGGGATTCTCCGGGCCGGAGAAGGCGAATTGCAAAACCCTCATGCCGGGCAAGTCGAACGCGTGAAGCAATTCGATCACATCGGGCGTGACCACGCCGAGATCCTCGGCAATGACGGGCAGGCCGGTGCCATGCGTGATCAAGCCATCGCCGAGGAATTTGTCAACGGCGCGGAATAAATCCTTGCCGGGGCCGGTCACCCAGCGGCCAAATTCGGCGGTTTTATGCCCGGCAGGGATTTCGTAGTAACCGGCAAAACCACGAAAATGGTCGAAGCGTAAAATATCAAAAATTTGCAGGGATGCGCGCACGCGCGAAAGCCACCAGGCATAGCCATCTTTTTTATGCACATCCCATTTGTAAAGCGGATTGCCCCACAACTGACCGGATGCGGAGAACGCATCCGGCGGGACGCCCGCCACAACGGTTGGATTGCTTTCTTTATCCAAAAAGAATAATTCAGGATGAGACCAGACATCCGACGAATCATACGCAACGAAAATTGGGATGTCGCCAATGATCTGGATTCCCTTCCCGTTGGCATATTCGCGCAACTTGTTCCACTGGCGGAAGAAGATGAATTGATAAAAGGCGAAACGCATGATGTTTTCGGCAAGTTCGTTGCGCGCCTTGCTGAGCGCGGTCTTTTTTCTTTTTCGCAAGGCTTCCGGCCAGCCGTTCCATGATCCGCCGCCGTTGGATTCTTTCAAGGCCATGAAGAGGGTGTAGTCGTCGAGCCAGGAGGCGTTCTCGGCGCAGAAATAGTCGAAGGATTGGCGCAAATGCTCCGGGTTGGATTGGTGGCGGGAAAATGCCTTTTGCAAAAGATCAAGTTTTCGGGGAATGAGCAGGCCAAAGTCCACGTGAGAAGCGGGCAGGCTCTTCAGTCCATCCAAATCATCCTGAGTCAATAATCCATCGGCGAATAAATCATCGGGACTGATCAAATACGGATTCCCCGCAAACGCGGAAAAGGATTGATAGGGTGAATCGCCGTAGCCGGTGGGGCCAAGCGGAAGCACCTGCCAGAGTTTACACCCGGTGGAGGCAAGCCAGTCAACGAAACGATAGGCCTGCGAGCCGAGGTCGCCGATGCCGTAAGGGGAGGGTAAACTTGTGGGATGAAGGAGGGCGTGAAGGTCATGGTTTGATGAGCGAGAGGTAGAGGTTGAGATATTGCCGCGCGGAGTTTTCCCAGGAGAAATCCTGCGCCATGCCGGCGCGTTGGATGGACTGCCATTGTTCGCGGTTCGAAAATACTTTGAGGGCCTTTCTAACGGCTCCCGCCAGCGAAAGGTGATGCGCTTTTTCAAAAACAAAGCCTGTCACGCCGTGACGGACGGTATCGTTCAAGCCGCCTGCCGCGCGCACGATTGGAACACAGCCGTAACGCATGGCGATCATTTGCGAGAGGCCGCAAGGTTCGTAACGCGAAGGCATGAGGAACATATCCGCGCCTGCGTAAATCTGGCGTGCGAGGCCGGCGTCGTAGCGCGTTTCCACTTTGACCCGCTCCGGAAAAAGCGTCTGCAACTTCAACGCGGATTCTTCCAGTTTCGGATCGCCTGTCCCCAAAATGACAGCCTGCCAGTTCAATCGTTTCATTGCGTTGAGCGCACTGAACGCAAGGTCAACGCCCTTCTGCACATCCATGCGCGAGACAATCGCAAACAAGGGGATATCGGTTTCTTTTGGCAGACCAAGCCGCGCCTGCAACAGGCCTTTGTTTGCGGCTCGCTTTTCCAGCGTTTCGAGGGCGAAGTTCACGCCGACAGCCGGGTCTGTTTCGGGGTTGAACGAGTCGGTATCGAGGCCGTTCAAAATTCCGTGCAGGGTTTCAGTGCGCGATCTCAAAAACTCATGCAAGCCGCAGCCGTATTCCTCGGTGAGGATTTCCTTTGCGTAGGTCGGCGAAACACCTACAATCGCATCCGACGCCCACAAGCCAAGCGGCAAAGGCATCACACGCGCCCAATCGGGCAAATCAGTCTGCGCGA
>JBBIUO010000242.1:5718-6442 GCA_037440205.1 Chloroflexota bacterium | reverse complement strand
ATTTGTGTCCGCGTCGGTAATCGAATTTCTTCGTCGCGCGGATGAGACCGATGTTGCCTTCCTGAATCAAGTCAAGGAATGGAACGCCGCGCCCCATATATTTCTTGGCGACCGAAATCACCAGACGCGAATTCGCTGTAATGAGATGTTCGCGTCCCGCCCAGCCGTCTTCAATGGACTGGCGAAGTTCAAGACGCCGCTTGTTGGGGACATTGCCGTGGGCAAGTTCTTCGCGTGCGGCGCGGCCTCGTTCGATGCGTTGGGCCAGTTGCACCTCTTCCACAGCGGTCAACAGCGGCACACGGCTGACTTCCTTGAGGTACAAGCCAATCGTATCATCGGTATCGATGTTGGCGAGATAATCATCGAGCGCCGGGTCTGGCATATCCTCCAGTTCACCTGTTTGTTCCACCGCGGCCAATTCATCCTCGGTGGGTTCGGGCGTGATGGTATCTTCCATAAATGGGATACCGGCGCTCAACAGGGCCGAAAAAGCCTCTTCGAGTTGCTCCACATCCTGCTCCGCTTCGGGGAAGAAGTGCAGGATATCGTCCAGCGTTACATATGATTTTTGACGGCCCAGTTCAACGAGCCGCGCAATGGCCGAAAATTCCTCTTCGTCGTCTACTATCAATATTTTTTCCACGTCCATTCACACATCCAATTTTCAAAATATATTAAACGGCAGGCGCTAAATCAGAATACACTTTTTTAGCATGAAAAT
>JBBIUO010000242.1:0-5708 GCA_037440205.1 Chloroflexota bacterium | reverse complement strand
GCGAGGCGGTGGCCGAGGTGCTCGGCCAGAAGGGTTTTCGCGAACCGCCCCGTACCGCAACACAAGATTCATCCTGCCTCAAAAGGCAGGATGAATCCTTGCGATATGCTCGTTCGTAGTAAATTTATTAAACCCCTTAAGGCGTTGAGGTTGCGGTCGTTTCAGGAGTGGCGGTTGGCGACTGGGTGGCTGTGGGCGTCTCGGTTGGGGGCACCGGGCTGGGAGTCGGCGTGGGTGTGTTCAGGTAGGGCGGAAAAGCCTGAAGATTTAGCAGGGATTCAATCCCGTTCAAATCGGCGATCACCATCTGGTCCTTGTCAATGCGCACATAATAACCGCTGTCCGTCGGGGTCTTATCGCCGATTTCGAGCGTGTGTTGTTTGCCGCCAGCAAACCCAATGGTGATGACGTAGGCGGGCTTATCGAAGCCGAATATATCCGGCTTGCCTTCGACTGTGCTGACGATTTTTAACGCGGAGATTTGAGTCGCCGCCGCTTCAGACGCCCCCGGGTCTGCTTCAGTTTCGAGAGGCAGTTCCATCGCCCAGACATTTTTCTCGTTGCGGACGATCCGAACGGCATCCCCTTCCGCGGGTTTGACCTCGATGCTGGAGGGAGTCCCCTCTGCCGGGGCGAAGAGATTCGTGGTTCCTGCGGTGGGAGTCGCTTCCGTCTCTGCGGCTCCCTTTTTCTGGCTGACAAAAATAGCCAGTCCAACCATCACCGCCAGCAGGGCGAGGGCGATCCAGGTTCCCATGCGGAACGCGGGCTTTTGCTGTTTTGCAACCGGTTTTTCCCGGGGCTGTCTCGGCGGGGTGACTCGCGTTACCTTCCGGCGCGTTGTGGATTTTGATGTGCTTGTTGTTTTTCCAGCCATGTCTAACCTCTCCTGCGGCGAGCCACCCAGGATGAAATGCCGGCAAGCACAACCAGACCCGGCAACACAAACACGGCGGTGATGATCATGATGATGAAGGCAATATTACCGGGCGGAATGAACATACGCGGAGTTTGTTCACGCGGCGTGATGTTGATCAGGTTTTCCTGTTGCGTGGCCCAATCCACTGAATTAATAAATATGTTGCCGTTGCCATACGCGTCGAAGACATCGTCGGTGGCGAACAGCGAATTGCCAAACACAACCACACGTCCTTTCGTGACGGAGTTCTCACCTGCCACAGCGAGATCGAGCGGGCCGGGGTTATCCTTTGTGGCGTCGAATTCGGGTGTTTTCTCGGCGGACATTTCCGTCTCGCCCCATGACTTTTCTGTGGTCAAAAGGAGCGGGGTCTGGGTGACGTTTTCCACCTGGCCGGTCACGGTGATGCTTCGCGCCTGCGGCAGGATGACGATGTAATTCTGCGTCAGGTTTTGTGTGATCGGGTGCTGGCCCACTTGCGAGGAAACCGCCTGGAGCGGATTCTGTGTATTCACCAGGTCAATCACGATATCCTTGTTGAGGGTGATGCCCCAGTCGGTGGTCAGGTATTTGGCGAGCGGGTCAAAGGTATTGCCAAACTCTGTGATGATGGTGGGATCTTCCATCACGACCAGCGAGCCGCCCGTCTCCATATATTTTTCAATGAGAATGACCTCGCCGCTGGAGAGTGGTTTCATCGGCCCGGCGATGATGATGGCAAGTGCATCGTCAGGGATTTTATTTGTGGCAAACAGGTTCAATTCCTTGACGGTATAGTTTTTCGATTCCAGAGTTGATTTGGCGATGGAGAAACTTAATTTGCCGCCGCCCGCTTCAAGCGAAGGTTCGCCGTGACCTTGAAGGAAGTAAACCACGCGCTCTTCCGGGCTGATGAGGCGGATCAACGCCCGCGTCATTTCGGTTTCGCTTGCGTAGGAAACGATCTCTTTTTTATCGCCCATCTTGAGCAGTATCTTGCCGTCGCCGGTGACGCCTGCTTCACGTGCCGAGACGGGGTCCTGGTCGGGATTGATGAATTTGTAGTCGAACTTGCCGTTGCTGTTGGTTTTGAACTTCAACAACAATTCATTGGCGCTTGTAGTATCCAGACTGCTGTAATATGCGGTGGCAGAGACCTTGCCCGGCAAAGTTGCCAAAGCTTGCAGGGTTTCAGGTGCAAGCGTGTTGGATTTATCCTCGGTCATGTCCCAGGGGCTGTCGAGGAAGTCCGGGTTTTGGTAGACGAGCACGTTTGCCACCACAAAGATGCCGACAAATGCCAAAGTGAGAATCAGCGAATTGGAACCGTAGCGGGCCTGGCGTCCGGTAAGGAAGCGGCGGATTTTGTCGGGAGCCATGATCGCATAGGCGGCCAGTCCCAAAACAATCAATGCGATGCTGATTTGAAAAGCGAGGTCGAGACCGTGGGTGTTTTCAAGGGTGAAGATTTTCTGGGCGGCCATGCCTTTGACCACGCCGGTCAAGCCTGTGGAAACACAGGCAAGCCCGGCAAGGATCAGGCCGATAAAGGCATATTGTGCCGAGGGGGTTTTCTTTTTGCCAGCCATTAGCGCCATCTCCGGATTTCAATTGCAGTGGTGCCTGCAAACAGGCCCAGCGCAATGAGACTTATGTAGTAAACGATATCCCCAAGAGCGATGGTTCCCCTGTTCATGGCCGAGAAATGCGAGGCAATGCTGAAATATTCATACGCAGCCCCGCCCTGCTGGAGGTAATTGGCCGGCAGGCCCACCATGAACCACAGGAAGAAGAACAAACCAAATGTGACGAAAAACGCGGCGAACTGGTTTGTAAATATGGCGGAGATTCCCGTGCCAAGCGCGAGAAGCGCGGCGCTGACGAGAACCAGGCCGATGTAGGAGGAGAGGATCACCTTCCAATCAATTCCCGGGGTGACATAATTATTGATGATGATCGGGAAGATCAGGGTGAACAGGGCAATGGAAAGTACAAACAGGAACGCTCCCAGCCACTTCCCGGCCACAAGTTCAAAATCACGCACGGGAGCCGTCAGCAGCAATTCAAGCGTGCCCATGCGGGCTTCGTCGGATAACAGGCGCATGGTCAATGCCGGGCTGAGGAAGATCAGCAGGAAGACGAACAGCCAGTTGATGGGGGTGCTTTCGGGGGCGGAACCGCCGCCCATCATCTGATCTGAACTGATGTACATGATCAATGCAAAATAAATTCCGATGGGCAGGACGATGGCAAACGCCACCACATACGCCAGCGGACTGTTGAAGTAGTTATCGTATTCGCGTTTCGCGATGGTCCAAATGTTTCTCATGGCATCCCTCTTTTATTTTTTAGCGTCGGCGCCGGTGAGTTCGAGGAAGATTTCCTCGAGGCTCAAGCCGATGGGACTGAGTTCGAGCAGGTCGTAGCCCGATTTGATTACCTGTTTGGCAACCTCGGGGCGGATATCCTTGCCGGAGGCGAATTCAAATTCCACCGCGCCATCCTCCCGCGTTTCCACGCCTTGCACGCCCTTCACCTGTTTGATGGTTTTCTCCAGTTCGTCGGCTTCGCCGCGCACACGAATCAGGGCGCGCTCGGCGCCGATGAGACGGGCTTGCAGGTTTTCGGTGGTATCTTCCGCGACGATTTTGCCTTTGTTGATGATCAACACGCGGTCGCAGATGTTTTGCGCTTCGTTGAGGATGTGCGTGGAAAGCAGAACCGTGCGTTCCTTGCCGATCTCGCGGATGAGTTCGCGCACTTCCACCACCTGCCCCGGGTCGAGTCCGATTGTCGGTTCGTCAAGGATCAGCACCTCGGGTCGGTGAAGAAGCGCCTGGGCGAGTCCCACTCTCTGCCTCATGCCTTTGGATAAATTGCCGATGTAGCCATCCGCCCGATCAATCAGGCCGACCATATCCAGCACTTCGTCCACACGGTCGTTCACGTTGGGGATCTTGCGGAGTTCGCCCATGAACTTCAAATAATCGAAGAGGGTCATATCCGTATAAAGCGGAACGGTTTCGGGAAGATACCCAACACGCTTGCGGACTTCCAGAGATTCCTCCACAACATCGTATCCGGCTACAATCGCCTCGCCGTCTGTGGGCGGCATGTAACCGGTGAGGATGCGCATGGTGGTTGTTTTACCTGCGCCGTTTGGCCCAAGGAAGCCCACGATCTCCCCCTGCTGGGCGTCGAACTTCAGGTTGTGAATGGCGCGGCGCGCGCCGTAGTCCTTTGTGAGACCACTAACTTTGATCATTGCCTCTCCTCTTGCAATAAAATTTTTTTACAACAATGAACAATACTTCACGAAAGCGCGTAATTGGCGTTCTCTTACGCCTGCTCTGCGCTGGAGAGCGCGGACTACGCGGGGGGGTCGTGATCTACTGACGATGGAATTTCGCCAAATAAAAGGCACAACCCGTGGGCGGTGCCTTCATCTTGCCGATGATTACTATACAATTGTAAACTCGCAAAGTCAAGCGGGTAAACAACTTCTAATCCAACGCTAATTTTCGGCGCGTTCGGCTTATAATTCGGGCATGACCGAACTCCTTTACCAAACCGATGCCTATCTCAAGGAATTTTCAGCGGCTGTAACCGCTGTGGATTCCGAAACCCGGTCGGTGGTTCTCGACCGTTCCGCGTTTTATCCCGGCGGGGGAGGCCAGCCCTGTGACTTTGGGACACTGGAAGTGGCGGGCGTCGTTTACCCTGTGGAAAAAGTAAAGAAGCAGGGTGACGAAGTTTTGCACTTCCTCGGCGGCGCATCGTCTTTGCCGACTCCAAATTCCGCTTCGCACGGGACTTTGGACTGGGTGCGGCGATATCAGTTGATGCGCACCCATACAGCCTTGCACATCCTGTGCGGAACGGTCTTCCGCGATTATGGCGCAAAAGTCACCGGCGGCGACATGGACCCGCTCAAAGGCCGCATGGATTTTGAATTCGAGACCATGCGCGGGGAGCTGGTGCGCGACATCGAAGCGGCGGTCAATCTCGAGGTCCGGCAGGGACGCGAGATTCGGGTAAAAATCCTGCCGCGCGAGGATGCGTTCCAGATCCCGGATTTGATCCGCACGAAGATCAACCTTTTGCCCGAAGGGATCATGCAGGTGCGGACGGTCGAGATCGTCGGTCTCGATCTGCAAGCCGACGGCGGCACACACGTGATGAACACCTCCGAGGTGGGCCGCGTGAAGGTTGTGGATTACAAGAGCAAAGGCGCGATCAACAAACGGATTTATATCGAGGTTGAATAACCCGAATTGGGGAGTGGGTTTTCCTTTCCCCGGTTGTATAATGCCGAAAATCAATTCAAAGGAGAATGTAAAATGAAATTCCAAAAACTTCCCATTTTGCTTGCTGTACTCGTTTTGTTTGTCTCTGCCCTTGCGTGCGGTTCCACTGCCCCGGTTGGAGTCTCCAACATTTACATGGCAAACGACGAAGGCGGAAACAACAAGACCACCACCTTTGCCCCGACCGACACCATCTACGTGTTCTTCGATGTGAACGGAGTGGAGTCGGGCGCGCAACTTCAAGTCCGGTGGTATGCGCTCAACCTTGCGGATCAGGACCCGAATACGCCATTCACAACCACCGATTACACTTACAACAATGAAGCGACCATCTACGCCAACATCGAAAGCACCACCGGTGGATTCCCGGCCGCGCAATACAAGGTTGAGATTTACTTGAACGATGCGAAGGTCGGCGAGCAACAGTTTTCCGTTCAGTAGGTTCTCGAAATCTGTTTATCAAAAGCGCGGCCACCGAAAGGAAGGCCGCGCTTTTTCATCCC
>JBBIUO010000241.1:0-6445 GCA_037440205.1 Chloroflexota bacterium | reverse complement strand
AGTTTGATTGCTGTGAGCGGTTGAATAAAATCGCGTGTGAATGTCGCCAGTGCAAGGAGATAGGTGTATGGCGGCGCGTAATTGGAGAAGTTTGTCCCCAGCGCCTCGCCGATCCCTCTTTGACTCAGGGTCTCGTACCAGCGCAGGTTGAACATGACCATGTCGCGGTTGGAGTAGGGAGTCGAAACGATTCGCACCGCCGCCGATGCAAGCACCAGCAGGATGGTCAGGATTTTTATGGGGTTGGATTTTTGTGATTCTGCGAGCATGGACTCAACTCAAGCGCTTCGTGGACTTCTTGAATTGCTTTCAACTGAGGCTTTTAACGCAAAGCCGCCAAGGCGCCAGGATTTAATTCTTTTTTCTCTACCGTACAAATACGAGGAAAAAATGGATTGCTCCTTGCGCCGTCCTCGGCGCAAGATTCCCTCGGAAATCGCCGCCGGGGACGGCGGCGTGAGCGTTTCATGTACGGTAGCGAAATTCTTTTTTGGCTCTACCGTTTTTAACGGGAAAACCGAAACCGTAGCCGCGAACACTTGCACCGCACTGCGTACGGTGCAGGCAGGTGTGCCGCGAATTTACGCGGATGGGTTCAAAGAAACTCGCGCAAATCGGCGAAATTAGCGGCAAAGAAATTCCCGGCCGGCTTTCTTCCCGCCAGAAACGGGAGGGACTCTTTTTTCTTTGCGCCTCTGCGACTTTGCGTTGAAGGCGCCCGCCGGGGTCTGCATCGAGCCGCGCCAAAGTGACAGCGGTGGGAGCGTTGGCTCGATGGAGATATTTCAAAACACAAAGTGATACACCCTCCGCGCCAGGTCAATGAACATCTCGTTCCAGACCAGACCGAAGGTCATGTAATACATCAGGTACACACCGATTGCGTTCATGAAGATGGATGCGCCGATCAAGGTCTTTTCCAGCCATCCGATCCTTTTTATCGCGCTGGCAAGCAGGATGAAGAGGAAGACCATGAAGTCGGTTGTGTAGCGGTAGCCGAATTGCACCCAGCCGGTCGCATGGTACATCCAAAGCGGAATCAAAACGGCGATCATTCCCGCCCACGCCGGGATGACCAGTTCGTCGCGGGGTTTTGCGCGGAAGATCAACAGCAGGGCAGGCGTGGCGAGAAAGATGCTCATTCCCAGCGGGTTGAAGAAATGAGACAACTTCCCAAAGTCGTGGCTGATCGGTTCGAGGTAGGAGCAGGCTTCGTTGACGCTTGGAAGCGGATGCAGATCGATGTTCGGCATTCCAAAAAGCGACACATACATATTGCACGGCATGTACTGCGGATTGAATCCGCCGCTCCGCGCGTAGGTTTGGATCAACGCATTCGAACCGCGCACGTAGCTGTAGCCAAAATCCAGCGGGTTTCCAAAGCGGAGTTGGTTGTAGGTCAGTATCACAGCCACGCTTCCGGTCAGCACGAGGCCAAAAGGAATCATTTTTCTCAAAACAGGCTGAAAGGCACGTTCCCGGAAAGAGACGACGAGCAAATAAAACAACGCCGAAAAAATGGTTGGCGGACGGGCGAGGAAGGCGAGTCCCAGCCATAGACCGGTGCGCCAGGGTTTATCCTGAATTGCATCGCGCGCGTACAGGATCATGAATGTCAATGCGACGACCTGCGCGTTGAACCAGACCGACCCCACGCTTGACAGCCACCAATGAACCGTGCCGAGCGCGAAGAGCAGAATCAGCCACACCCGCGTGGAAGAGTCTTCGGTAAGTTTACAAATCAGTGAGTACATCAATGCCGCATTTACCGCGCCGATCAACACGCCGAACAGCACGTCGCTGAATGTCTTCCCAAAGGCAATCACGAACGGAAGCGACAAAAGCGCGGGCGTGATTCCGCCCGGCACGTACCATTTCCCCTCGAATTGGATCAGGTCGTATCTGCTTTGGGGCAATTCCACAAGGTCGGTGTGGCCGCGCAGGAATGAATAGGCAAGATAAACGTATTGCGGCGTCTTCGACTGCTCCGTGATTTTTATCCCCGCGCTGATCCCATAAACGACAAAGGCGGAGAGAAAAACAAAAAGGGCCGCGTTGCGTTTCAGAATGCCGAATGGCTTCATCCAGAAATCATTGTTCATCTGTGTTCGTCTGCGGTGAATCAGTTTCGTTTACCCCGGGTTGACGCGATGCGCTTCCATCACGTTGGGAAGGTTTTCAATTCGGGTCAGCACGCGGCTGAGTTGGGTCAAATCCCTCACTTCGATGACCAGCCGCAGGTCGGCTATGCTTCGGTTGACGTTGACCTTCACGTCGGCGATGTTGATGTTTTCATCGGCGAGCAGGTTCGAGATGTCGCTGACCAATCCCTGCCGGTCGTAGGCTTTGATTTTGATCGGCACCGGGTAGGTCCGTTCCACGTGACCCCACCCAACTTGCAGGAGGCGTTCGCGGTCCTTCGTCTGCAAAATATTTGGGCAATCCTGCCGGTGGATGGTCGCGCCGCGCCCGCGGGTAATGAATCCAACCACTTGGTCGCCGGGCATCGGATTGCAACAGCGGGCCATTGTCGTCAACATGCCCTTCAACCCTACCACTTCAATTGCATTGGTAGAGGTGGGTGGCGCGGTGGTCGGATTCACATCGAAGATGTCGCTGGCTTCCTCCTGCTGGGAAAATTGCTTGATGACCTTGCTGACGGAAAGATCGCCGTTGCCGAGCGCGATGAACATTTCATCCGGCGCTTTGTAGTCGAGGTCGCGCGCCATCTTTTCAAAGTTGAGTTCGTTCAGGCCGAGTCTCTGCAATTCTTTTTCGAGCGTGTCGCGTCCCTGAGCGAGGTTCTGTTCATCCTCCTGTTTCTTGAACCAGAGCTTGATCTTCGAACGCGCGCGCTGGGTGCGGACCAATCCAAGATTCGGATTCAACCAATCGCGGCTGGGCGCGCCCCGCTTCGCCGTCAGGATTTCGACCTGGTCGCCCGTTTTCAATTCCTGATACAACGGGACGAGTTTTCCGTTGACCCTTGCACCGCGGCAACAGTGGCCGATATCGGTGTGGACGTGATAGGCAAAGTCAATCGGGGTGGAACCAGCGGGAAGGTCAATGATGTCGCCGCGCGGGGTGAAGATGTACACGCGATCCTTGAACACATCGCTTTGCATGGATTCCACGAACTCGGCGGCATCCTTCACGTCGGAACGCCACTCCATCATGGAACGCAGGGAATTGATGCGCTGTTCGTAATTCTTGTCCGCGTGTTTGGTGCCTTCCTTGTAACGCCAGTGCGCGGCGATGCCGTATTCCGCGTTCAGGTGCATGTCGTTGGTGCGGATCTGCACTTCGAGCGGGCGCTTGTCATCGTAGATCACCGCCGTGTGCAGGGATTGATAAAAGTTGTCCTTCGGCGCGGCGATGTAATCGTCGAACTCGCCGGGGATTGGCCTCCACGTGGTGTGAATAACCCCCAGCGCCGCGTAGCACGAGGGCATGTCCGGCACGATCAATCGCACCGCGCGCACGTCGCGCACCATGTCGAAGGGCTTGCCCTTCTTTTGCATCTTTTTGTAAATGGAATAAATGTGTTTTGGCCGCCCGCTCACTTCGGCTTTGATGTTATTCTTTTCGAGCAGTTTTACAAGATTTGTTTTAATGGCTTCGAGTTGCGCTTCGCGGTCGGGCCGCTTTTCGGTAAGCAGTTGCGCGATTTCCCTGTATTTCTCCGGGTTCACGTATCGAAACGCGAGGTCTTCGAGTTCCCACTTGATCTGCCAGATGCCCAGGCGGTTGGCGAGCGGAGCAAAAATATCCAGCGTTTCCTGCGCGATGCGCCCGCGCTTGTGCTCGGGCATGTAGCCAAGCGTGCGCATGTTGTGCAAACGATCGGCCAGCTTGATCAGGATCACGCGCACATCGTCGCCCATGGCAAGGAAGGTCTTTCTCAGCGTTTCCGAAACGATGTCCTCGTTGCGTCCCAACAGTGCCGGTTCGGTTGGAGTTTCTTCATGTCCGTTTCCATTATTGTGTTCGGCGTGCTGGTCTCCGCGCGAAACGCGCGGAAGGTGGGTTAACTTCGTCACCCCATCCACGAGGATTTTTATCGTGTCGCCAAAATCGCGGCGGATGTCGGCAAGCGTGACGTTCGTGTCTTCAACGGTGTCGTGCAAAAGTCCCGCCGCAACAACCTCCGGCGGCACTTTCAATTCCGATAAAATGCCGGCAACCGCGATGCAGTGATTGATGTACGGCTCGCCCGAATGCCGCTTTTGCTCGCGGTGCGCCTCCTCCGCCACGAGATAGGCGCGTTGAACCAGTTCGCGGTCGGCGACTGTGTAATTCTCCGGTAATTGTTCGATGAGTTTTTCAAGTGGGATGGCGGCGCTCGATGACTTCATGCACTTTATTGTACTACGCGGAATCAAAAACAGGACGCGCCCGCTTCCCCCTTAACTGTGGCCTGATCCTGTTTTCTGCAAAATTTTCTCAGGGACGGGTTTTACAGCGTCTTCAACAATGCCTGCCTGCTGTTCCGCAAACGATCCGCGATGATCTCGGCAATGCGCTGCATCACCTTGAACCCGGCTTCGGGATATTTTTCCAGCAAGCTGAGGAATGGCTCTGCCGGAATAACCAGCAACGTGGAATCCTCGTCGCATTCGGCGCTGGAGGTGTAATGATACGGCGCGACAATTCCCGACCAGCCAAAACTTTGATAAGGGGAGGATACAAACGAAACCGTGATGTTTTCCGGTCTCGAGGTGAGTTTCACCCGCAGGGCGATACTGCCGTCGATGAGGAAGTGTAGTTTGTCCGCCTTTTCGCCTTCGTGGAAGATGATCTCTCCTTTTTTGACGGAGGTCTCCTCGGAGATGGCGGCGATCTCCTCCAAAAGACTCGAAGGCAGATCTTTGAACAAGCCAAATTGAGACAATACACTTGCGTTTGTCATGAAATCCTCCAATGGCGTGAATTTGTCGGGGCGGTGAATGTCGATTTCGTTGGAGCAGGCCGGGGGTCGTCTTGAAGCGGCGATGGTCGTCTTTTTCTGTAATGTTTGCGTAGGGTGCGTTCTCTTACGCGCCCGTTGGCGTTGGAGAGCGCCGACTACGCGCGGTTGCGAGTTTATAATATTGTACAGGATTTTCCGAACATGGCTGTCACAAATAATGTCACGAGATTTTTGGATGCGCGCAAGGTGAAGTACGAAGCCCACGAACTTCCCCATGAAAAATTGGGCGCGATGGAAGCGGCGCAGTTTATGGGCGTTTCGGCAGACGAAGTCTTCAAGACGATTGTCGTCACGCGCGAAAAAAAGAAACCCGTGCTGGCGGTCATCCCCGGCCCGCGCGTTGTGGATTTGAAAAAACTGGCCGCGTTTTTGGATGAGAAAAAAGTTTTCCTGCCCACCGAACGCGAAGCAGAGTCGTTGACGGGCTTGCAGGCCGGGGGCATCTCGCCGCTGGCGTTGATCAACAAGGGCTTTCAGGTGGTCATCGATTCCGCCGCGCAGGGCTATGAAAAGATTTATATCTCCGGCGGCCAGCGCGGTTTGGATATTCAATTGCCTGTTGCTGATCTGGCAAAGTTGACGAACGCGAGGTTTGGGGAAATCAGCAGGGGTGAGTAAAGAATGCTTTTAACGCGAAGACGCAAAGACGCCAGGATTTAAATTTCTTTGCGCCTTTGCGTCTCTGCGTTAATGGTTTGGAAAAATCAGTATTTCCCGTAATTCACCGGCTCGCTCAATGCGCTGGCTACTTTCAATTGCCTGTGCTTTTCCGCGCCGAGTTTTTGCCAGTATTCCTCGCGGTCTTTCACGCCGAACACCCATTCATCAAGATACGCCTTGACCGACTCCAACGATTCGCTGATCTTATCCCATGCGAGATAGAACTCGTTGTCGCGGTCGTAATATCCCTGCGAATAGGATGGGTGACTCGCAAACGGGACATGGCAAACGGCATCCACGATGTTGGCGGGGATCATCGTGCGGTTCGGGTCGGATCGGATGACTGATTCGTCCACGATTTCTTCGGCGGTGAGGATGACTTTTTTCGCGGCGAAAGCGGCTTCCTTTTGTTCGCCGATGATTCCCCACAAATGAGCGTTGCCGTTTTTGTCCGCGCGTTGCACGTGGACGATGGCTACATCCGGGTTGAGCGCCGGGACGACGATTACGTCCTTGCCGCCGTACGGATCGGGAACGCGTTTGATGAGCGGGTTGGATTTTTCGAGGTCGGTTGCGCCGGTCTGGTTCATGGGGAGGAAGGGCAATCCCGACGCGCCGGCTTGCAGGCGGGTAATCATGCCGAAGTGCGAATATTCCTCCCATTCCAATTCGCCTTTTTCGATGGCCGCGCGCACGATGCGAAGCGACCCGACTCCGGGATTTCCCATGTACGAGAAGATGACTTTCTTCGCGCATCCCGCCGCGACCATTTGGTCGTAGATCAGGTCCGGTGTGGCGCGGGCGAGGGTGAGGTTT
>JBBIUO010000240.1:4327-6474 GCA_037440205.1 Chloroflexota bacterium | reverse complement strand
CGAATTCGCGCCCAAGCACCGACGCAGTCTGCACGGTCTCTTTCACTTGCTGGGTGAGTTGATCGAGCCGCGCCACAAGCACCGAGCGGACATCTGTGGGCAGGGAGTTTTCCGCCTGTTCGTTTGCAAGATAACGCCCATCTGTATCCAAAACCAGCCCACCCTGTTCGGAAAGATAGCGCAGGATCTGTTCCGCAAAAAATGGATTTCCATCGGCGCGGGTATCGAGAAGCGCCAGCAGGGAGTTGGTAATGGGGCGGCCTAAAATATTTTCCGCAAGGCTCGACATGCTCGATGAAGATAACCTGCCGAGCCTGATTCCAACCATCGAAACTTCGTCCATCATTCGCACCGAGTCGCCTTCGGGACGTTGTGTGGCAATGATGGCAATCGGGTATTGTTTCTCCGACTCGGCGAGCAGGGTGCGGGCAAAGTAGGCGAGGAACGCGCCCGTGTCTTCGTCCAGCCAGTGCGTATCTTCCATGAAAAGGATCAACGGCTTTTGCAGGCTTTCCGCGCGGAACAGAACACTCAGCGCGATCAACGTATTTTCGTAGCGGCCTTTCGCGTCGAGCGATTCGTACAGCGAATTGGGCTGGGCGATGTTGAGCAACGCCGCCAGCACCGAACTGGTGCGCGTCAATTCGGCGGCGAGTTCGGAATCGGGCGTGGCTTCGATGAGTTCCTGCATGTTGCGCGCGAACGCAACGGAATTCACTTCATCGGGCTGGCCTTCGAGAAATTCAAACCGCTTTTTCAGCCAGTCGGTAAACGGGTTGAATGGCAGTCTCAGAATTTCATCCGCCTGGCAGACGACCCAATTTGCGGGGAAGTCGTTGAAGTAGTCGGAAAACTGGAAGGAATGCACGAGTCGGCTTTTGCCGATGCCTGCTTCTCCTTTCAGAACCATCGCCCCGGCGAACTCTCCGCTTCGCATTGGCCCGACAAATGATTCCAACGCTTTGAGTTCTTCACTGCGCCCGACCAATTGTCCCTGATAGACCGTCTCGACAATGTTCTTGCGCCCGATCAGCGAGAAAACTTTTTGCCCGCGTTTGAATCCTTTGAAATGGTATTCGCCAAGTAAATTGAGATTGAAATGTTTTTTTGCACGGCGGGCAACTTCCTCGTCCATCCAGAATTCGCCGTCGCCTGCGTGTTCCATCATGCGCGCGGCAAGGTTCACGCCCCAGCCGTATGCGGTGTAATCTTCGCGTTTGCTCGATCCGATGAATCCCGCGTATGCCAGGTAAAATGAAATTCCACTCCGCAGTGGAATGCGCGTCCGCGCTGAAAGTTCGAGGATGAAATTCAACGCGCGATCCACATCGTTTTCGTGTGTGATCGGCGCGCCCCAGAACATCAATAGGTTGAAGCCTTTGTCGCCAAGATCTGGGCGCAGAAAAAATCCGCCATATTGCTCCTGCAACAGATAAACCGTTTCCATGAACGGCGCAATCAGGGCTTCATCTGAGATGCTTGGTGGAATGTCAATGAAAAGATTCACCGCCTGTCGAAACTCGCCGGGGATGGGCAGGCGGGTAACTGATTCGGGGAAGAAAATGCCGATGATGTCGTCCGCAGGCTTCGGCGGAGACAAAAGAAGCGGGGCTGGTAAATCCGCAAGAATCTCTTGAATTAAGAAACATTCCTCCACGCGCGAAACGTTCAAAACATCCTTCAACAAATCATAAGAAACCGGGTCTGCCACGATCTCGCCGGCGTGCGCGCGTTCTTCGCCAAGCACCGCGCCATCGAGGCTCTCGCCGCGAAACCAGTAACTTGCATGTTTGCCGTTGATGGATTTGAAAATCTGCCAGCGCGTTTCGCCGAACCCAATTCCAACTTTGATGCGGATGGTGAATTCGCCGTAGGGGGTGGAGACCTGCGGATTGGATTTGGTGTGCGCCTGCATTTTCAACGCCGCCGATAAACACCGCTTCATTACCTGACCTGAATCCTGCTCGCTGGGAAAAACGGCATTGAACGCATCCCCGGCATAGCCGATCACAAACCCGCCCTGCTCGTAGACAGAATCCACCAACGGCTCGAAGACCACGCGCATCATATCTGCAAGCACTTCCGCGCCATGCGTGCCTCGCGTGGACAGTACATCTGTCATTGTGGAAAAACCCGAAAGGTCCACG
>JBBIUO010000240.1:663-4317 GCA_037440205.1 Chloroflexota bacterium | reverse complement strand
AACATGGCCGCCCCCTGAAACACCCCGCTTGATTCGCCTGCGCGATATTTTTCGTAAATAAATTCCGGTACGAGGTGGCGTGTGGTTTTCATGGTGGGGTGATTTTACCGCTTAAGAGGAGGCCCTAAAGGTTTCCAAAACCTTTTAGGGTCTTAGCAGTGGGATTCTTGTTTTTCGCGGAGCGGCAGGAATTTTGAACCACAAAGGGTCACAAAGGATCACGAAGGTTTTTTTAGGTTTTCCTTTGTGTACCTTTGTGCTCCTTCGTGGTTGAATCCTTTTTGATTTCGGCTCGTCCGAGTTAGGGTCTCTTGCAACGTAAGCGAATATAATCGGGCGCATGTCCTCATTTGAAATCAGAGTCTGCCAAAGTTGCGGACTGCGTTATCCACTGACTGCCGGGCATTCCTTTGGCGCGCGCTGTCCGCATTGTTTGGGTGAGACAATAATCGTTTTGAGCAGGCAAATTGAAGTCGAGAATGAAACGAGGGATGAAAGAATCGAAAGGAAGAAAATGAAAGCAGTGCTGTTGGATAACATCCGCTCGGCGTGGAATGTCGGCTCGATTTTGCGAAGCGCAGATGGGTTTGGATTCAGCCATGCCTACTTGTGCGGAATCACTCCCACGCCTGAAGCGGACGCAGTCCGCAAGACCGCTCTCGGTGCGGACGAATTCGTGACATGGAGTCATCACAAGGATGCGGTGAAATTGGTGAAAGGCTTGAAGGCCGAAGGCTGGAAGATTCTTGCGCTGGAAGATGACGAACGCTCAAAACCGATTTCGCAATTTGCCGCGTCTCAGTTTCCGAATCCCATCATCATGATCGTCGGAAGCGAAGTCACCGGCGTTGACCCCGAATTGCTCGACCTCGCCGACGAAATTTTCCGCATCCCCATGCACGGACAAAAACGCTCGTTCAATGTTGCGGTGGCTTTTGGGGTGGCGGGATTTTCGTTGTTCTCATAAAATAGCCGCCCATGAAAACTTCGTCCTGAGCGAAGTCGAAGGACAGTTTATCAGGCGAGTCTTTTCAATTACCAAAAACTTCAAGGAGTATTTTTTCATGCGTCAAAACAACAAACCCCATTTTGCAATCGTTGCACTGTTGATTGCCTCGTTTGCCTGCTCGGTCTTTCCATCCGCCACGGCGACTTCCGTCCCGCCTGCCACTGAGCCGGCTGTCATCGAACCTGCGGTCCAGCCCCCGGCTGAATCATCTTCCGCCTGCGCCGTCTTTGACTCGATTCCCGCGGCTTCGCAATACAACTCCGCGCCCGATATGTTGATTGACGCCACTGCAAATTATTTCGCCACTGTGAAAATGGCGAACGGCGGAGAATTCAAAGTGGAACTGTACGCCGACAAGGCCCCCATCACGGTCAACAGTTTTGTGTTCCTTGCCTGCAAGGGCTTCTTCGACGGTACGACATTTCACCGCGTGCTGGAGGGATTCATGGCGCAGGGCGGCGACCCGACCGGCACGGGCATGGGCGGCCCCGGCTATGAATTTGTCAACGAATACAGCGACCTGACCTTCGACAAGGCGGGCGTCCTTGCAATGGCAAACGCCGGGCCCGATACGAACGGGAGTCAGTTCTTCATCACTTTTGGCCCCGCCGAATGGCTGAACGGCGGATACACCATTTTCGGTCAGGTTGTCAACGGCATGGACGTGGTGAATTCATTGACACTGCGCGACCCTGAACAGAATCCAGGCTTTACCGGCGATGTGATGGAAAGTATCACGATCACGCAAGAGTAAACTTCATGTAGGGGCGACCCGTCAATGCAATCAAGGATCATGTTGTGCAGAGGGAGGGTCGCCCTTGCTTATTGTTTTATCAATTCCGCAACCATCACCAGCGGATGCTCTGCATCTTTCCCCGTTCCCTGCTTGATCTGCAAACGACAGGCCGAACCGGAAGAAACAACCCCCGCCCGGGCATTTCTGAGCGCAGGAAACAATTTCAATTCTCCCACCTGCATCGAAAGTTCATAATGTTCCGCGTCGTAGCCGAACGTGCCCGCCATGCCGCAACAGCCTGTGTCGAGCAAGGTCACTTCAAAACCGAAAGCGCGCAATAATTCCACAGTCGCCGTCGTGCCGATTGGCAGGCCGTCCTCCGAAAGCCCTTCCGCGCGTTGATGACAGTGAGGGTGAAAAATGATGTCATTGCGAGGAGGGTTGCTGGTCGAGTAGGGCGAATGCTCTTCCCGCCCGTACCGAGACCCAACCCGACGAAGCAATCTCTGCTCATGCGAGGGGATTGCTTCGTCGCTCCCCTTCGCTTTACTCAGGGTCGCTCCTCGCAATGACATAAAGTCCTTGTCCCGCAACAAAAACTCATCCACCAGCCAGACTCTTTTGGAAATGGATTCGATCTCCGTGCGGCGATTTGGCAACAAGGCGGAATATTCGTGCTTGAGACAATACACCTCCGGCGGCTCGCATCCGACCACGCTCAGGATTGACTCTGCATCAAGACGGCGAATCTCCCCTAAAACTTTTTCCGCGTGTTTCTTTGCGGCGTCAATGAATCCCTTTGAAAGCAGGGACGCCCCCGCGCCGACGATTGGCAACACCTTTATCTCATATCCTGCCGCGTGCAAAAGATCGAATGCGGCCTGCTCCACTTCTGGTTCCAGATACCTTGAAAAAACATCCGACAAGAAGATGACAGTCTTGCCATTTGCCTGTCCATCTGTGTGCTTGTCTACCTGTCTACCTGTATACCTGTATACGTGTCTACTTCCTACATACACCGGAAACGGCCTCTTCTCCGTAATTCCCGCAACACGCGCGATTAATTTCCGCGACCAATCCATACTCATAAAAAGATTCGCCAATGGAGCAACCGGCGCAAGCCACTTTGAAACCACGTGGAAATACCCAAACAGATAATCGCGCAACTGCCTGCGGTGCGTTTTGTAATACTCATTCATGAATTCGTATTTCAACTTCGGCATGTCCACACCGCTGGGACATTCCGAGGTACAGCCTTTGCAGGCGAGGCAGAGATCGAGGGCATGGTAGGTGGCTTCCGTGAGTTGATTGTTACGCATTACGGAAGACGTATTACGTGATGCGTGATGAGTGATTAATCCTCGTAGTAAATTTGCTCTTCCCCTCGTCGAATTCTTTTCCTCCCTTGTCGCCTGAAACGACGGGCACATCACACCGTTGAATTTTCTGCACACGCCCTGACCGTTGCAATGCTCGATTGCGCCTGCCAGCCCGCGCTCATGGTTGAAGTGTAACGACGGAATCCATGCCTTCACCTGATAATTTTCGCCATACCGCAAGTGTGTGTCCATCGGAGGCGCATCCAGCATTTTTCCGGGGTTCAAAATATTGTCGGGGTCGGCGGCGCGTTTCAATTCGCGCATGGCCTCGGTCACTTCCGCGCCGTACGTTTTCTCGATCCATTCGCCCGCGACGATTCCATCGCCATGCTCACTGCTCATCGAGCCGCCGAGACTCAACGTCAGCCTCAACACCTGTTCGCCGATACTTCGCAAAGCACGCACACCCTCGCCGCTGTGCAAATCCAAGATCGGGCGGATGTGCAAACAGCCAGCCGATGCGTGTGCGTAAATTCCGCCTTCGGTGTTGTGCTCGCGCAAAATGCGTTCGATCTCGCGCACAAATTCAC
>JBBIUO010000240.1:0-652 GCA_037440205.1 Chloroflexota bacterium | reverse complement strand
GGCACGGCGCAATCCTCGATGAATGCCGCGGGCCTCGCAGATTGCGGACGCGAATCCAAAATTCCCAATCCCATTTTGCGGATGTTCCAAACGCGGGCCTGTTCTTCGGGCGACTCGGCAATCACAAGCACATCACCGAGACCGCGAACCGCTTCATCCAAACCCAACAACTGATCCCCGCTAAATTCAATGACCAGCACCGCGGCAGGGTCGCCCGTCATCCATCCCATCTGACGGGCATATTCAGGGACACCGCGCGCCAGCCGAATGATCAACTGTGGAATCAATTCAATCGCGCTGGGATTGAACTCCAGCAAACGCGGAACATCTTCGCAGGCTTCGACAATACTTCGATAGGCCAGCACGCCCAAAACCGTATGCTTCGGCTTGCGGACGAGATTCACGGTTGCGCGGCGCATCACCGCGAGCGTGCCTTCACTGCCGGAGAGTAAAGGATGAAGGCTGAATGATGAGGGATGAATAGGCGGATAAATGCCTTCCCATTGGGGCGGCCTGGATGGAGAAAAAGGCAGTAAATAATTTATGCGATATCCCGCTGAATTTCGCCACGTTTTCGGAAAGTGTTGTTTTATGGATTCGGAAAATTTTTCCCGAATATTCAATGCCGAGTAGGTTATTTTGCTTTGTATCC
>JBBIUO010000239.1:0-6484 GCA_037440205.1 Chloroflexota bacterium | reverse complement strand
GTAAGGATGAAGGATGAAGGATGAAGGATGAAGGATGAAAAAAAAATCGCGCGAACTCATTCGCGCGATTTTTTTACTGATCACTGTTTACTGATTACTGATTTTACCCACACCCTCCACCTGACTTATCGCGTTTCAATTGTAGTTTGATCTTCGCTTCGAATTCGAGTTTCTCGTATTCGATTGGGTCGGGCGAACATGATTCGTAGCGATTGCCTAATGCCGCGGGGAAGGTATAGCCCAATTGGTCGTCACCAGCATTCGGGTTGGGACGAAGCGTCTTGTCGTCCTTGCCGAAGAATGCGATCCAGTTGTTCACTCCGCCTTCGAGGATATACACGTTGGGAACGCTCGAAGCGACAAGTGTCTTCCATGCTTTGACTGCCGCGGTCTCGTCGTTGCTCATCAAAATATAGACGGTGTTTGCGGGCGGTTCGGTGAGCAGGACAGGCACGATTTCGATCATGCGCTCTGCAGGGAGGTTGATGGCGTCTTCGATGTGATAAAGGTTGTAATCGGCTTCGGAGCGCACATCGAGATAAACGGGATTCATGGTTTGGTTGTATTTCGCCTTGAACGCCTCAGCAGGCGAAACAAATACCAGCCTGTTCGAGAGCATTTCATCGGCGGTGTAAACGACCTGCTGTTCGTTCACGGTGCGCGTGAACTTGACCCGGTTATATTTTTCTTCGAGCGAGGGATTGCCCATGAAGAAGACGGCGAACGCCGCGACAGCGAGGACAGCCGCGCCGGCGATGCGGATTTTCGGTTGTTTGCTCATGTCCTTTTTGCCGATGATGCGTTCGAGTTGTTCCGCGCCCCAGAACATGAAGAGCGCCATGAAGACGACGATAACGACGACTGCGCCCACTGGGATGCCGAAGACCTGGTCGAGTGTGACGCGGCCAAAATAGCCCGCGTTGTTGTACCAGTTCGTGAAGAGCGGCTCGGATTCGGCGAAGAGCGCCGCGCCGACAAACCCGCCGAGCATGAAAAGCATCCCGTCAATTTTGCCTGTGGATGCGGACGCGAGCGATGTGGTAGGACAAAAACCGCCAACGATGAAGCCGACGCCCATGATGAGTCCGCCGACGATTCCCGACCACAGATAGGTGGGGTTGACCCACACCTGGCTGAAATCGAGGAGGCCGAGTCCAACCGCGCCGAAAAGTAAAACCATGGCGGTGACGATGGCTGTGAACATGACCTTTAGCACGGTCAGTTCGGTGAAGTAAAACTGCGCGGCAAGCTTGCGCGAGTCGCCGAATCCGGACATTTCAAGCGTGAAGCCGAACGCGAAGCCGATGACGCCGAAGAGAACGTACGTCCACGGGTTGGCCGCGCTGACTGCGATAAATGAGGGGAGGGGGAAGTTCATGTGAGACTCCTAAACCTTTACCACGAAGGAGACAAAGGGTCACAAAGGAAAAACCTTTGTGTACCTTTGTGACCCTTTGTGGTAAATGATTTCATGCTAGTTCCAAAGTTTCCTTACAAAATACGCCACGCCGTACGCGCCGCCGAAGATGGCGAACATGACCACCCACGAACCTGCGGAGAGAACTGTACCGCCCGTGAGCGCCTGTCCTGATGTGCAGCCGCGAGCCATGCGCGCGCCGTAAAGGAAGAGCACCCCGCCGAGGAAGGCCATCAGCCAGCGCGCGCGGTTGGAAATATTAGGCCCTTTGGTGGTCATGAATTTGAGTCGTCCGTTGAGCAAACCCGAAGTGAAACCTCCGAGCAACGCGCCGACGAACACAGGCAGAATCCAATCATCGAAGGGATTTTTATCCCCGCCTGCCATCTTCAATAAATAGGGGTTGTTATCCACATGCGAGGGGGAGATCGCGTCCACGATTGCGGCGTCGATGCGGGCAGTCGCGCCCGAGGAACCGAGTCCGTTGCCGGTGAGGAACAGCGCGAGGAACAAAACGATTCCCAGCACCATCCCGCCGAAATATGGATGGACGTAGGGCTTCTCTGGTCGGTTGAAAATCGATTTCTTTGTTTGAGTAGTCATAATTGATTCCTTTTTTTCTAAACACAAAGGACACAAAGTACACGAAGGTTTTTTTGGCTGTGAAGATATTCGAGTTGGGCGGCGTTGGTCGAGCAAGACGAAGTCTGTATCGAGACCAGCCGCCTACTCGACCAACGCAATTACCAATCTCTAATTACTTCTTTCATCCTTCATCCTTCATGATTCATCCTTCAGCCTCTCCATGCACTTCCACTTCTTCATATCCCGTCACCATCCCGCGCATCGCCTCGAGCGGAGTTGCGCCGGTGGTGGTCATGTACACATGAACGACGATGAACGTGCCGAACATCCATGCCACGAGCGAATGGAACGGCGCGAGGAAGGGAAGTCCGCCGAGCGCGTTCGCGAGTTGCGGGAACTTCTGCACGCTCCACATCAACGCGCCTGTGATGATCTGCAATGGCAGAAGCACATTCAGGATCATAAAGTAAGTCGCCTTTTGAATTGGGTTCATGCGGCTGTTCGGCAATTTCTCGAACGGATGCCCTTCGCCTTTGAAAATTCCATTCACGTAATACTTCGCCTGCACAATGGCGTCGTCGAAGAATCCGTAGGGATGCGGAATGAACTCGCGGATCTTATCTGTTGTGACATGATAGAACAGCGAGAGCGCGGCGTTGATTACCAGGATCACCGCGAGGACGTTATGTATGGTCACAATTCCGCGGAACGAGAACGCGCCGAAGAGGTCGGGTCTGTGGATGATGAGTCCCGTGAATAACAACAGGACGATGGATGTGGTCTGGAGCCAGTGCCAGAATCTGCGATATGGCTCGTACATATAAACGCGCTCGGTTCTTTTCTCGCCGCGAGCCTGCTTCCTCTCTGCGAGCATTCTCAGCGTCCCATGCCCGATCACACCTAAAAGCGACCCTGCGAAGGCAATCCCGCCGAACCAGTCCACCCAGTTCACGCGGCTGGAGCCGAAGACATACACCTTATCTTTTGCGGGCATCGGTTGGTAATACAACGCGCCATCGTCACCTTTGACGATTTCGCCCGTCCCATTGACGTTGTTGTTCGCGTCGAAGATTGGCATGACGGGAGCGTTCTCCGCTAGTTTGATGGATTGCGTCATGCGCGAGTTTGCATCGTGACAGGTCTTGCAGTCGTTGATTGCGTACTCTCCGCGCGTGACGTTGTGGTTGATGCTGTACGGTTGCACCATCCCTTCGATGCGGGGATTATTCAACCCCAGCGCGAGCAGTTTTGCCTTGACCACTTCTTCCTGCGCGGAATTACCAATTACCAATTCCGAATTACCAATCTCTCCATCTCCATTTGTATCGAACGCGGTGACAATGTCGCTTGCGTATTTGCCGCCATCGAGATACGCGGCTTCGAGGTCAACGAGGCGGACGGGACGTTTATTTCCGTTCGCGTCGTCATAAACCCAATAGAAAGAGGTAATCAGGTTATACGGCGCAAGCAGGGTCTTGCCGTCAATGTTTGTGCGGTTGAGTAAAACAGGCTCGTAGCCAGTGACGAGCGAATTCACATTGTTTGGCGCGCCTTCCACACCGCGGCAGGCAGAGACTGCGCTTCCGTCCGCGTTGATCACGGTCCAATCATAGGTTTGGATGGCGGGCGCGTACATCTGCGGGATGTGACAGGTCTCACACGCGACCGCGTTCATGTGCGTATCAATGTAGGGGAGCCAGTCCGCGTGACCAACCTTTGCATCATGGCAGTTTTCACAGCGGCGCATCGTGCCTTTGTATTCTGGCGCGACGTTGAACTGCGCGCTCTGTCCACGCGCAAAGTTGTGATCAGGGCGCTGTAAATATTCGTTGATCTCCAGGGTGCGCGGGTCGTAGAGTAAGTGAGCAGGATTGTTACTTTGCAATTCGCTGGCGTGCGCGGGGTTGTTCAACGCGTAGTGACAGTCGGTGCATTTCAATTCGCGTTCTGCGTGAATATCTCATGAGCGGTTGAGTTCGTCCTTGTTTGCAAGGTTTATGCCGGAAGCATTGATGCGTTGTCCGCTGACGACCTGTCCCGTTGTCGCGGTCTGCGGGTAATTCAAATCACATTGATTGACCGTGAGCGCGTCGCCAGAGTTGGGGTGAACTTCACCGTGACACGCGGCACAGTTCGCGTTCGTCGGGTCTTGAATGCCGAGCGCATCGCTCTTCACTTCGCCGTTTTCGTTGAAGGCTTCAGTGTTCCATGCCCAACCATCGGCAGACTTTGTGACGATGTTCAAACCAAGCAATGTCGCCGTGTTTGCGTTTCCAAATTCGCCAGCCTTGATTGAGTCCACGCGGGCAGTGTTGTTCGGCGTTTCGAGATGGCAGAGGAAACAATTCATTTCCATCGTGCCAGATTTGTTCCAATCCCATGCTGAAGCGTTTCCGTTTTTGAGGATGGACGTTTCGGGATTCTCCTTGCTGACTTTGACATCTGCAAGCGGCGCGTCTTCGCGTGACGTTGTGGCTGGTCCGCCGCCGACGACTCTTCCGCCGTTTAGCATGAGCCATTCGGCAGTGGAGAGGTCGAGTCGCTCGTCTCCGTTCTGTGAGAGATAACGATAAGTGAGCGGGTCCCATTCGCCGAAGAGTCCATTGCTGGCGTTGAGGTCTTTTGTCTCTTTGTAATAGCTCAATCCGAGATCGGAATGAAATGCGTGCTTCTCGATGAAGTTCGTGTCGTGGCATTGTCCGCAGGTTTGCATGGTGGAGACTGCGCCATTGCTTTCGAGAACATTCACGCCGTCTTTATCGAGCAGGATAAAGTTTGGGTGCAGGACAGACGCCTGTGAGGTCGGAGCAGGCTGGGGCGAGGCAAGAGCCGTTCCAAATCCAAGGGCAAGCGTGAGGATGATTAATCCAAGAAGGGTGAGGAGTGTGTATCGTTTCATAGTCAAATCCTTGTTGAACAAGTTACATGTTACAAGTTACATGTTGCCCGTAACTCGTATCTCGTAACTCGCACCTTCATTTCCTTCCTCCCCATTCAATCGGATCGCCGGGATAACCGAGGTCTTCCCAATTCAAGCGTCCGTTTTCGCCGTGACAGGAATCGCATTGCAGGGCGTTTTCAGCGGGTTGAACCATGTGGGTTGTTGCCCAATACATGTAGGTTGTAGTGAAGCCGTATTCGCCGCTGTATTTGAGCCCCGTGATGGGTTCGGCAAGTTTGAAGGCGCTGTTCCAATCGAAAGTGGTCCAGAAGCCGTCCTTGCCCGAGGTGAGGGGTTGAAGCAGGTAATTATTTTTCACATCATAAGGTTGTTTCGCGACATGAAGTTTGAACGGGAAGATTTTTGCGTTTTTATCCTCGATGCTTCCAGCAGGTTTATTGATGTAAGTGATGCCATCCTTGCCGAGCGGGTCGCCGAGGATATAACGATATTCGTTATTGCCGTTGAACCAAAGATAGGTGGGCTTGAAATTCTTTTCGTAGGTGAATTCGCCTTTGATCTTCAGGTAGGTGAAGTGATCGTCCGTGCGTCCCTCCTGCCCGGCTTGCGACCAATCCCATGTGACTTTGGTTGGGTCTTCGAGCGCCATCGCGGGGATGTGGCAGGTCTGGCAGGCGACCGCGGAAAGATGCGTGTTGATGCGCTCGTCAGCGTGCTTTTGATTCACGTGACATTCTTCGCAGGAGACTTGTTCCTTCGGGTCAATGGTGTAATTATCCGCAATCATGCGGCCGAGGATCTGGTGATCCTTCGTCCAGTGACAGTCGGTGCATTGCATGTTCAAGTCGCCGCCCATGTGAACGTCGAGGTTTTGATCTGGGAAGTAGAGACTCTCATCCAGGTCGCCGTGTTTAACGCCGTTGCCGCCGCCGCCGTCGAAGTGGCATTTGCCGCAGTTCTCGCGTGTGGGCGCACGGACGGATTGCGCCGCGGCAAGCAGGTCAATACCTTCGGCGGGGTTGCCATAGAGACCTTTGCCGTATAAACCAGTGTCGGCATGACAGGCAAGGCAGTCCACGTTTTCGGGGTTGGCTTGTTGTTTTTCCTTGCCCTGCTCCCAGCCGTACCCCGCGTGGCAGGACATACATTTATTTTCGTTGCCCTGCGAGCCGATGCAGAAGTTATTGATCTGGTTGATCTTGCCGATGGTCACATCTTCGTCGCGCCAGGGAACGTCGAAGGCTTTCGATTCCCATGTCCAGTGCGTGGTCTTCATTACTTGTGCCGCGGCGTCTTCGTGGCATTCGAGGCAGGCGCGGGTCACGTCCTGCCCTGTTTTGAACTCGCCTTGCACAATGTCTTTATGATCCACGTGCACGGGTTTTTCGGGCAAATGCGCGGCGGGATCATTTTTCGATTGGGCGCGGGGGAGGAAGTAAAGGACAGGGACAAGGATCAGCTGTAACCGGCCGAGAATTGACGGGTTTTGAAATATGGAGACACAATACTAATTTTTTTTAAAACAGGTTCATCCGGATAATGAATACCCGAATAACCCCGAAGGGGGTACATATTGAAAC
>JBBIUO010000238.1:0-6501 GCA_037440205.1 Chloroflexota bacterium | reverse complement strand
GGTGATTCCTTCCGCTGCTAGTTGCTCGATCCAATCTGCGGCAAATGAACCGATTGGAACATCGGCAAAGAGGGTTCCGGTCCCTGCGGGGGGAGTGTATGCACCGCCATGTTCTCCGCGTAACAGAAAGATTGCCATTTGCGCGCGTGTTACGGTTGCGTCGGGGCAGTACATTAGCGGGGAGGTGGAACATCCGCCGGTGATGCCGGCGTTGTACAAACGCTCAATGTAACTGTATGCCCAGTGACTGGACGGAACATCGGCAAATAGCGGGCATTCTGGAATCTCAACGCCGTCTTTCGTTTCGCACGTATTCCGTTCCCAGATATTTCCTGTGCTGTCTTCGTAATGGTAAAGATCCATGCCATTTCCCCAAGTCTGATTGTCAGTGATCACATTGGTGGTCGAGTAGAAGCACTCCCAGCCAGGTTCGGGGGTGATGCAGCCTAAAGATTGCCTCATCGCGATACCCCAAATCTGATTGCCGTAAACGAGGTTATTGGTAATACTCGACTGAGTGATGCCGCGAAATTCGACACCAATCATCGTGTCATGGATGATATTCTCTTTGATGGCAAGGCCGGTAACTGCACCAAGGAAAGGCGCGTCACCTTGAATACCGATACCAGAATCCGGCGCGGGAGAGAAATTGTTGCCTTCAATTACTGCATTACTGCTACATGAAACCCAGATAGCTGCTATGTAGATATTGGAGAACGTGCTATTGAGTACTGTGCCGTTGCTTGGGCTGTTTACCGGGTCGCAGACCCCGCCCGCGTAGCTGAAGCTGACCCCTGCACCACCGCCACGCACCTCTATATTGCTTACATCTACAAAACTATCGTAAATCTCGACGGCCTCCTTGTGAGGCACTGAAAGAAACTCGAACAACGTATCTCTAACGATAACATGCTGACTGCCGAGGATCTGTATACCAAAAATGAAGTGGTTCGGGTCACTAAGATCCATGTTCCTGACCGTCAGATTCTCCATGATTGTCTGGTGAGTTTCAATGATAAACACCCCAGCGTTGAAGCCTTCAATGGTGCCATTCCTGATGGTTATCCCTTCCTGATCTATGGAAAACACCCCTATACCGGGCGCGTGACCTGATATCACGTGTCCGCCTAAGTCCAGTGTGATGTTCGATGCGCCGATGACGATTGCATATTCGGTGCCCGGAGGACATATCAGGTTTTCGCTTAATTTCGTGTCTTCTGTGATGGTCTGGCTGCAGACAACGCTTGTTGACAAACCGGTGGCTCTAATTTGAGAATTCTTGGCGAATGCCCCCGGAGTTACTGCTGCGGCACTGTCAAACAAAATTATTACAGCAAGCAAAACAGAGAACACACGCAAAATTGATTTTTGAGTACACATAATCTGCCCTCCCAGGCAAGTAGATTGGATTCATTGCAACATTTTCCGCCCTTTCTGAAACCATTATGACACAGAATATTTTAGTTTCAAGTCGGGGACGTGCGCGCACAACAAAAAATCCCCAAAGGCTTCACGAAGCCTTCGGGGATTCAACTGATCACTGTTTACTGTTTACTGCTCACTGAAAACCACCCTACGCCGTTTCCAGATACTTCGTGATTTCATAATCCGTAACGCGCAAACGATACTCATCCCACTCCTCCCACTTCGCGCGGGTGTAGGCCTCGAACAGATAATCGCCGAGTGCGGATTTCAACACTTCATCCTTTTCCAACTCGCCCAGGGATTCAGCCAGCGAGCCGGGCAATTCGGTCACGCCCAGTTTTGCGCGTTCCTCCTTGTCGAGATGATACAGGTTGATGTTGTTCAACGGCCTGGGTGCGGCGAGATTTCGGTCGATGCCGTCGAGCGCGGCGGCGAGCATGACAGCGAATGCCAGATACGGATTCGAGGACGGATCGGGGAAGCGCAACTCAGCGCGCACGGCCTTGTCGCGGCCTTCGGTGTAGCGCGGAATGCGGATCAAAGCAGAGCGATTCTGCTGCGCCCAGCCGATGTACACCGGCGCTTCGTAACCGGGGACGAGCCGCTTGTATGAATTCACGGTCGGCGCAACCACACCAGCCAGAGCGCGCGCATGTTCCAATTGACCCGCGATGAAGGAATACGCCAGTTTGGAAAGATGTGCCTCATCCTTTGCATCGAAGAACAGGTTCTTGCCGGTCTTCGTATCGAAGAGAGATTGGTGACAGTGCATGCCCGAGCCATTAATGCCGTACACCGGCTTCGGCATGAATGAAGCGACCAATCCATGCTGGGCGGCAATCGCCTTCACGGTATATTTCAAGGTCAGCACGTTGTCGGCGGTCTTGAGCGCGTCGGCATAGCGGAAGTCAATTTCATGCTGGCCGAGCGCCACTTCGTGATGACCCACTTCCACATCGAGCCCCATCGCATCGAGCGCGTCCATCAGCGCAGTGCGGACGACCACCGCTTCATCGAAGGAAGAGAAATCGAAATAACCGCCCGTGTCGTGGGGGACGGGGTGAACGCCGTTGCTTGCATCGGGAGTCTTGAACAAAAAGAACTCCGGCTCGGGACCGATGTTAAATTTCCAGTTGCGTTCTTCGATCTTCTTCAGGATGCGCTTCAACGCCCCGCGCGGATCGCCGTCGAACGGCTCGCCGTTCGGAGTGAAAATATCGCAAAACACGCGCGCGCGTTTCGACTCCTCCGCAGACCACGGCAAAACCACATACGTGTCCGGGTCGATCTTCAAGCGCATGTCGCTTTCCTGAATTCGCGCAAACCCCTCCACCGAAGAGCCGTCGAACCATGCGCCGTCTTCCAGCACGTCTTCGAGATGACGGATCGGCATGTCCACGCTTTTCACCGCGCCCATCACATCCGTAAACTGGAGCGACAGAAACTTCACATTATCTTCCTTTACACGTTTGAGCAAATCCTTGTTATCCATTTTTCATTTCTCCTTTTCTTTTTGATTTGACTTCCGCCACCGATCCTGACACCTGATGACTGAAGACTGATGACCGCCTGCCAATTCACTGACTGCTCTCCACAAGCACATCCTTCGCCTCCGGTTCCCGCTTCACTTCGACCTTTGACCTGGTACTGTTAATGAAGATGACTGACCCGATAATGACCGCCGCCGCGAGTCCGATGCGCGGCTCCAACGCTTCATCTCCCAGCCAGGCTCCAAGCAAAACAGCGACGATTGGATTGACGTACGCATACGTCGAAACGAGCGAGATCGGCGCATTGTGCAACAGCCAGCCGTACGAAACGAATCCAACCAGCGAACCCACAAAGATGAGGTACGCCAATCCGTAGATCGAGCGAGCCGATATGGCCGTAATGTCCCAGCCGTGCAATTCGCCGGAGACAAGCGAAACGATGAACAAACCGATGCTTCCCATCAACATTTGCGCGCCCGTATTCATCAACGACGATTTGGGCAGATCTGCCGATTTGCTGTAGATGGAGCCGGTTGCCCAGAACAGACAGGCCGAAAGCAATGCCGCGATGCCAAACGGATTCAACTTTGCCGAACCTCCCGAAATTTCGGAAGGGCCTACGAGAATGAATATTCCCACAAACCCTGCCAGCAAACCAGCGATGCCCTGCCAGTTTGGTTTTACTCCATTGGGCCGCAGGGCTTCGCCGATCACCAAAAACATCGGCACGGAAGCGATGATGAGCGCGGCAATCCCCGACGGGATGAATTGCTCCGCCCATGCGACCATTCCATTGCCGCCCAACAGCAGGAGGATGCCGACGATGGCAGTGGACATCCATTGTTTGCGCGTGGGCAGGGGATATCCTGCCGCACGCTGCCAGACAATCAAGATGAGCCCGGAGATGAGGAAGCGCAACCCCGCGTGAAAGAACGGCGGGATGGTCTCGATGGCAACCTTGATTCCAAAATAGGTCGAACCCCAGACGATGTAAAGCGCCAGTAAAGCGATCCAGATTTTTGTTTTCATTTTTTTCCTTTTATTTATGTCATTGCGAGGAGCGTTCTTTGCGACGAAGCAATCTCCCTGGTTTATGGAGAGACTGCTTCGCGAGAACCGCTCGCAGTGACATATTCTCGCGCAAGCAACGCCATCTTCCTTGCAAAGCCGTAGCGATAATTTCCGAATTCGCCGCTCTTGCGAATCACGCGATGGCATGGAATTAAATAGGCGATTGGGTTGTGTCCAACCGCGGTGCCGACGGCGCGCAGGGCGTTCGGCTGGCCGATTTGTGCGGCGATGTGCTCGTAGGTGGTCACTGCGCCGGTTGGGATATCGATCAGTGCCTCCCAGACCTTGATCTGAAAATTCGTGCCGCGCAGGTGAAGGCTGAGGGGTTGATCCTGCTTTTTGGAAGCCAGACCAGATTCAGGCGTCGCACTGAGCCACGTCGAAGTGTCGGGGAAGATGCGGGCGATGAGTGGGGCGGTAATATTGTAATCCTCGATCATCTTCGCCCGATCCCAATCTGCAACGAGGTTGTCAATCGCTTTGCCTTCGCTGGCTTGCACAAATCCCAAATGACAGATACCGCGCTCGGTGGCGGCGATCAGACATTTTCCAAAGGGTGTGGGATGCAGGCCGTAGTGGATGGTCAGTCCTTCGCCGTGTGATTTGTATTCGCCCGGCGTGACCGCTTCGGTGTTGACGAAAAGATCGTGCAAACGTCCCAGACTCGAAAGCCCGACCTGGTGTGTTGTCTCCAGAAGGTTTTCGGAGCGGGCGAGCAATTCTTTGGCATGTTCCTTCGTCAGGAATTGCATGAAGCGTTTGGGGCTGATGCCCGCCCAGCGGGTGAACAGCCGCTGAAAATGATATTCGCTCAAGCCGATGGCGGATGCAATTTCATCGAGATCGGGCTGGCGATGCACGTTGGCTGTGATGTATTGAATGGCCTGTTCGATGAGACGATAATGTTGTGAAAGTTCATTTACGGATTCCATATTGATCTCCTTTGCGACGGAGATTGTATTGAATGTTGTCTCCGGGAGCGACCCGATTCTTGCTCATTTTCTCCTTTCTTTTTATAAACCTGACAATCTTCGATGGTTACAGGGGAATGGCTTTGTTTGCAGGTTCTTTCAGGTTCAGGTTTATCTTTGGAAACAAAAAAACAGATATGCGCGGGCATATCTGTTGAATACACATGGTATAAAGAAACGCCCTTCCAAAGACCTACAAGCCATGGACCGCCTGTAATCACTGCGCCCGCTTTGTCCCAGACATCGCTGTCTGGTTTTCAGCGGCGAGCAATGGAGTTTTTTTAAACACCTTTACTCGTTTCGCTTGCTTTGGAAGGGAGAAGGAAGTTTGTGATGAACTTCAGAGGCATCCGCTGATCTATCCGATTTTTTCACCTCACCCCAACCCTCTCCTGAGAGAAGAGGGAGAAGGAAGGTAATTAGCGTCCCGTTCGCACGGGAGAACCTCCGCCTCGTGATCTTTCATGCGGGGACTGCTTCGCAACAATCGCTCGCAGTGACATGAAAGACCCAGCCGCTTTATCTCCGTATTCAGTTGTGCTTGCAATGGGGCGTATTGTATACGTGAGTTGTGTACTTCGTCAAGTGAAGTAGTGTAGCGCAAAACTATCGGCGACTGCGCTCAAGCCGCGCCCCAGTTATAATCGGGAACATTCGTCCCGCCACAAAAGGAGTTCCCATGATCTTCGGCAAAAAACAAGAGAAACCCAAAAAGAACATTCGCGTCTCTATCCTGACCAATGAATATCTGGTGGATGGCCTCGATGATTCCGATGCCTCCGCGCTTTCGGGTGCGTTCGATGCCGAGATAGACGATCCAACGGGCGGCTGTCTGCCGTTGAAGGATGCGCGCGTCCAGCCGATGGGAAGGATCAACACCCCCACCCGCACGTTCGACGAGTGGCTCATACCTTCGTTTACGAATGTCATCGCGATCTTTTCCGACGACCCCGCCGCCGAGGACGTTATCCTTGAAGTGTGGGAGGATTACCAGACGCCTTTCAAGGTCATCATTTATTCGGGGACGTACGTCATCGAAGGCACGGTCTACTCGGAGGATGAAGACCCGCCCGATTTCATGATCCATTCCTTTGCCCCAATCGAAGACTTGAAGATCACCAACCAGGCGGATAAAAATGCAGAGGTCATTCGAGCAAAGTGGGGCGTGGTCAACTCGATCACGATGCATGGATACAGCATCGAAAAATAGCAGGATAATTTACTCTCTGTGCCGTCCCCGGCACAGGTTTTTCGTAAAACCCCGCCGCCCACAGGGTGCTCCGCAAAGGATGGCGGCTTGAGTGGTAGAGAGCGTTTCTTACGTCAGACCCTAAAGGTTTTTCCCGCAAACCACAACCACAATTTGCAAGAATCCCTCGACAAATCAATGTTTTCGTTAGCAAAGGAAACCTTTAGGGTCTTTGCCAACGAGTGGGGCCTTTTTATCCATCCAATCGCCCCGATATTGTCCATTATCAGTACTTCATGGAAGGTTGTTCGTAGTGGCGACTTCAGTCGCTCTTTACCCGAACGACTGACGCGAA
>JBBIUO010000237.1:0-6638 GCA_037440205.1 Chloroflexota bacterium | reverse complement strand
CAAACTTACACACTCTCGCCCTTTTTGTCTAGCCTTTCATGCACCAAAGCCCAGTTGCATTGAAAGTTTAATCAATCCATAAGCAACCGCGATACAATATTTCGATGTTTCCCATTCATCTGGAAACACAGACTTGAAATCTTTAATCATTCGGCGTTGGCGCACCATCCAACCTTCAATAGGATGTTTGTTTTCATCTTCGCTAGGCATTTTCTGTTTTCTCGATGCGGTCCCTTTGTTTTGAAGTGTTTTGGTCTTGTCCATATGCTGGCTCCGCGAGGCAAAATCGCCGCATCCCCGATTGATAATCAGTAGATCACGAAAACCTCGCGTAGTTTGCGCTCTCTGGCGCAAATTAGGCGTTAGAGAACGCCAATTACGCGCTTTCGTGAAGTACTGATAATCCAAAACCGCTAATGATTGCCTGGATTATAACAAGAATATGGTTCCCGCCCGCATGGCTTGCCGCCTTTTCCATCGCTTGAAAGAGAACGAACAACAACATCGCGCTGGCTGGATCCATTGAAGCCTCCTGCCAGAATTTTACTCCACTCCCAATCACAAAATCATAATCCGCTATGCTATACTCGCCCCATGCCAAAGCCAAAATCAAAGCAGACAAAATTCAACTGGGACCCCGCCAGGGCGGAGAAGAATCTCGCCAAATATGGCGTCAGTTTCGAGGAAGCGGCCACCGTGTTCAGGGACCCGCTTATGCTGTATTTCGACGACCTCGAACACTCGCAAAAGGAAAAGCGCGAGTATGCCATCGGCAGGTCAACCGCGCGGGAAAGGCTGTTGACGTGCGTGATCGAAAGGCTTGAAGGCGGCATCCGCATCATCAGCGCCCGCATCTCGACCCACAGGGAGCGGCAAGCGTACGATGATAATTCAGAAGTTGAGTTTCAGATAAAGTAAAATAACAAGTACGCCGCCCGCGAGGCGGCGATTTTTTCGCAATGAGGTCAATGAGTCATGCAACTCTATTTCATCCGTCACGGACAATCCATCAACAACGTAAACTGGAACAACTCCGAATACATCGAAAACCCCGATCCATATCTGACCGAAGTCGGCGTCGCACAGGCAGCATTTCTCGCAAAATACCTGAAAGAAAAACAGCACGTCACCGACGAAAAAGCATGGAACAACCAGAATCAATTCGGCTTCGGTCTCACCCACATCTACACCAGCCTGATGGAACGCGCCGCTGAAACTGCCGCGCCCATCGCCCACGCGCTGGAAATTCCTTTCACGGCATGGATTGACCTCCACGAAGAAGGCGGAATGTACGCGCGCGAAGATCACGAAAACAAAAAGGGACTCTCCGGCAGGCGGCGTTCGACATGAAATCATGGTTCATCCTCAACAACTGTTCCATCAGCCGTTTCGATTTCCGCAAAGATGAAATATGGATCAATTACATCAACCGCACAGATCATTTGCCCGCTCATTTGATTACCGGGTGATAAAATAAAAAAGAAGCGTAAGAGACGCTCTCCAGCGTCGGGCAGTTACAAACACACATGGGCCCAAACTAAAAGAATCAACCTATTTTCTCTCGGAGGTAGAAATGAATATTCTTGCATGGATCATCTTTGGCGCGCTCGCAGGCTGGATCGCCAGCATCATCATGGGGAAGAACAAAAAGATGGGCGCGATCGCCAACATCGTCGTCGGTATCCTCGGCGCGTTCATCGGCGGCTACATCATGGACTTCTTCGGCGCGGAAGGCGTGACGGGCTTCAACTTCAGCAGTTTCCTCGTGGCGGTATTGGGCGCGGTGGTTTTGCTCTGGGTGCTGAATTTCCTGTTTGGCCGTCGCCGCAGATAAAACATCAAACCAAAAGAGCCGCGCAGTTCATCTGCGCGGCTCTTTTTCATTTCACTTGAATCTGTTCCAGTTGAAACTCCACCAACTCGCGCAGACTCATCTTCTCCAAAACCGTGTGCGAGATTTGACCTTCGAGCAGCAGCATGATAAATCCGTGGACGATTCCCCACGCCGATTGCGCCACCAAATCTGACGCACCGCTTCGCAACCGACCCAACGCCTGATTCGCCTCGATGATCATTTTCACCAACTGAAAATTTCTCTGCGCCTCCGCCACAAAATCGGGATATTCCTTTTCCTTCTCCAGCACTCCCGAAAACATGACCTTGAACCGATCAGGGTCATCCATCGCAAATTGAACATACGCCCAGGCCGCCTCGATCAATTGTTTTTCAGGCTGGCTTTTGTATTTCTCCGCCACTGCATTGATCCGCTCATACAGTTGACGAAATCCTTCCGTCGAAATCGCCGCGATCAATGCTTGCTTATCGGCAAAGTGAGCATACGGCGCGGCGTGACTCACCCCCGCCTTCATCGCCACCTTCCGCAGGGAGAGTCCGCTCACGCCATCCTTCGCCAGAATCTCCACCCCTGCCTTGATGAGCGCATTCTTCAAATCACCGTGATGATAGGTTTTCTTTTTGGGCATAATTCGCTTCCATGTCACTCTGAGGGAGCGTTCTCTGCGACCGAAGAGTCTCTATGGTTCTGGTAGAGACCCTTCGCTGCGCTCAGGGTGACACTCAAATCTTGACACTGTAAAGATTATAGATAATAATTATCGTGCTGTCAAGAAACAATCCGTTGGTCGAGTAGCCCCGAACGGAGTGAAGTATCAGGACCACCGAACAAAAGGATTTCACATGCCAGATTACCAAACCTACAAACAAGAAGTCGTGGATACCTGCCACACCCTCCTCGAGCGCGGATATCTCAAAGCCACCGAAGGCAACATCTCCGCGCGGATCAAGGGTCAGAGCGCCTTCGCCATCACCCCATCCAGTTACGACTACGCCAAAATGCAAGCGGATGACATCTGCATTCTCGATTACGAGGCCAACCAAATCGAAGGGACGATGAAGCCGTCCATCGAAAGCGGAATGCACTCCGCCGTTTACCAAAACCGCGCCGACGTGCATTGCATCATCCACACCCACCAGCCCTACGCCAGCGCACTTGCTCTCATCAACACGCCCATCCCTGCCTTGTTCGATGAACAGGTTCGTCACCTCGGCCGCAGTGTGGAGATCATCTCCTACGCCCCATCTGGGACAGGCTTTCTCAAGAACGCGGTCAAAGCCAAAGTCAAGACGAATGCCAACGCCTACATCCTGCAAAATCATGGCGTCCTCGTCTTTGGCGGGACGATGGAGCAAGCCATCCACAACATGGCACTGCTCGAGAAATGCGCGTTGACCTACCTGCTCGCCATCGTCACCGAAAAGAAAATCACCAAAATCCCCCTCCCCATCCGCGAGATCGCCTTCGCCAAACTCCGCGCGGATGAAAAGAAATTTGCGGAAGGAATTGGTAATTGGTAATTGGGGATTGGTAATTGATACAGGCAGTGAATCGCTGATTACCATTCTCTAATCTCCAATTACGAAACACGCATCACGCAACAAAACTGGAAGTTGCCATGAACACATCTCAATATGCCATCACCCAATATCCCAACGTGGACGAAGTCTACGCCAAACTGGAAAACCTCATCAGCCAGCCTCTTCGCCCCGTCAACCGCGAAAAGATGAAGGAATACCTCGACTACTTCGAGACGAAATGCAAACGCTCGAAGGAACTCACCGACGAAGCGAAGAAAATCATCCCTGGCGGTGTGCAGCACAACCTCGCCTTCAACTATCCCTTCCCCATTGCCATCGAAAAAGCAGACGGGGCTTATCTTTGGGATGCAGACGGAAACAAATACATTGACTTCCTGCAAGCAGGCGGCCCCACCATCCTCGGCAGTAACTATGCGCCCGTGCGCGAAAAAGTGATGGAGATGTTGCAATCCTGCGGCCCTGTTACGGGTCTCTTTCACGAATATGAACTCAAACTCGCGCAACAGATTCAAAAGCACATGCCGTCCATTGAGATGTTCCGCATGTTGGGCTCAGGGACAGAGGGAGTCATGGCGGCGATCCGCGCGGCGCGGACATTCACGAAGAAGAAATACGTCATCAAAGTCGGCGGGGCGTATCACGGCTGGAGCGACCAAATGGTCTACGGACTTCACATCCCAGGCACGGGTCGCCTCGAAGCGAAAGGGATTCCGCGCGGGGCAAATGCAAAAACCAACGAGTTCTACCCGAATGCTCTCGGGGCGTTAAAGCGTCAGCTTTTTATGAACAGATTTCGGGGCGGCACAGCGGCGGTCATCGTCGAACCGGTTGGACCCGAAAGCGGCACACGTCCTGTTGCAAAAGATTTCAATCAAAAAGTCCGCGAACTCTGCGATGAATTCGGCGCATTGCTCATCTTCGATGAAGTGGTCACAGGTTTTCGCCTGGGGCTTGGCGGCGCGCAGGGATACTTCAATGTGAAGCCCGACCTGACCGTCTTTGGCAAATGCATCACAGGCGGCTACCCCATGGCAGGCGGAGTCGGCGGGCGGCGCGATGTCATCATGACTTTTGCGGCAGGCATCGGCGGCGTCGGCGAACACGCCTATGTGGGCGGCACGCTTTCTGCGAACCCAATCTCATGTGTTGCGGGTTATTATGCAATGATTGAGATGGAGAAAACAAACGCGGCGGCGCTCGCGGGTCAGGCAGGCGAGAGACTCACGAAGGGCCTGCAATTCATTATCGAAAAACATTCCCTGCCATTTGTCGCGTACAATCAGGGCTCCATCGTTCATCTTGAAACCGCAGGCACCATGTTGCTCGATTTTAAACATCCCATCCGCCTGATGAAGGAACTCAAACCGCGCAAACACATGATGGAAGAGATGGGCGCGGCCTACATGGCGAACGGCCTCATTACACTGGCAGGCTCGCGCATGTACACTTCGATGGCAGATACAGACGAAGTCATTGACGACGCGCTCGACCGTTTTGAAAATGTTTTGAAGGAATGTCGTTGAAACATAAACTAATCATCCTCTCCGAATACGAATCCAAATACCGCGCTTTGATCGAAGAAGCGCGGCTTGTTAATTTGGACATTGTGGATGCCCCCGCCCATGATGTAGACATCGTCCTCGGCGATCCCAACCGAATCAAAGCCGCGCTCGCTTCTCTCCCCGCCTTGAAGTGGGTTCAGTCCATTTGGGCGGGGGTGGAGCCTTTGCTTGATCCCGCTTCGCGCCGCAATTACATTCTTACCAACGCGCGCGGCGTCTTCGGCGGACTCATGTCGGAGTATGTCATTGGCTACATCCTCTCTCATGAGCGGAAAATTTTACAAAAACTCGAAGCGCAAAAGAAAAAGATTTGGGACGACAGCGACACAGGCACATTGCGCGGAAAGACCATCGGCTTGCTTGGTGTCGGCTCCATTGGCGCGGATGTGGCGCGCGCGGCTAAATTCTTCGGCATGACGGTCCGCGGATATACCATGGGCAGTGAAGCCAGCAAGGATGTGGATCAGTACTATCATCCCAAAAATCCATCCTCCGTGTGGGAATCCTTTTGGAGCAGGAACGAGGAAATCATCCAATTCACGAACGGGCTTGACTACCTCGTCAACATTCTCCCCAACACGAAAAACACCCGTTACATCGTCAACGCGGATTTGCTGAATGCCCTTCCCTCTCATGCCATCTTCATCAACGTGGGACGCGGTTCTGCTGTGGACGAATCGGCTTTGGTGAAGGCGTTGAACCAAAAGAAGATCGCTTCGGCAATTTTGGATGTCTGCGATCACGAACCGCTTGCCAAAGACCATCCATTCTGGACGACGCCCAACCTACACCTGACCTTTCACACCGCCGCGCCCAGTTTCCCAGAGGACATCGTCAAAATCTTCATCGAGAATTACAAACTATTCAACGAAGGTAAGCCATTGAAATACCAGGTGGATTTTGAAAGAGGATATTAATCAATGTCGTTGCGAGGAGGAGCCGCGGAGCGGCGACGACGAAGCAACCTCCTGTTAGTGACAGTATATCTGTGACCGGGAGATTGCTTCGGGCTGGGTCTCGATACGCACACCGCCCTGCGTTCGGTGCAGGGAAGAACGCTACTCGACCACCAGCCCTCGCAATGACATATCAAAAGGAGCAATCATGACGACCCAATACAAACTCTACCCCTACCGCTGGGTGGTGCTGGCTGTCTTTATGCTGGTCAACGTCACCATCCAAATCCTGTGGATTTCATACGCGCCGGTCACAGGTCCTGCCGCAAAATTTTACGGCGTGGACGATTTGCAAATCGGCCTGCTTTCCATGTCGTTCATGATCGCGTTCGTTCCACTATCCATTCCCGTCTCGTGGGCAATTGACACATACGGATTCAGACTCACGATCAGCATCGGCGCAATCATGATGGGCGTCTTCGGCATCCTGCGCGGACTCGCGGGCGCGAACTACACGCTCGTTTTGTGGAGCACATTCGGCATCGCGGCCTCCCAGCCCTTCCTGCTCAACACGTGGACGAAAGTCCCCGCCAATTGGTTTGCCATGGAAGAACGCGCCACAGCGGTTGGCATTGTCACTCTCGGCAGTCTGGTCGGCACCGCGCTTGGCATGGTGGTTACGCCCATTCTTACAGAGACCATGCCCATCCCCACCGTGCAATTGATTTACGGAGGCGTCGCCGCATTTTCCGCCGTCTTGTTCATCATCTTCTCGCGCGAGAAT
>JBBIUO010000236.1:0-6679 GCA_037440205.1 Chloroflexota bacterium | reverse complement strand
ACCACCGGCTTCTCCACCGATTCGCTTCTCGGCATTCCGCTTGTCACCAAAAACAAAATCGTCGGCGTGCTGGAGGCGTTGAACAAGCACAAGGGCAAGTTCACCGACTCGGACGAGTCCATGCTGTTGGTGCTGGGAGCGCAGGCCGCCGTCGCCATCGAAAACGCCCGTTTGTTCCAACAATCGGATTTGATCTCGGAGTTCGTCCACGAATTGCGCACGCCGTTATCCTCCCTGAGCACGGCGACGTATCTGCTCCTCCGTCCCGAAATGTCGCAGGAACAACGCGACCAGATCATCAACAACATCCACGGCGAGACCATGCGCCTCAATTCACTGGCCTCCTCCTTCCTCGACCTGGCCAGGCTCGAATCCGGCCGCGTGCAATTCCGCAAGACCACCTTCAGCGTCGCCGACCTGATCTACGAATGCAAGGATGTCATGTCTTCCAAAGCCATCGAAGACAACATCCAGATCCGCGTCGAATCGCCCGAAGGGCTTCCCCTGCTCGAAGCGGATCGTGAAAAGATAAAACAGGTGCTGTTGAACCTGTTGAGCAATGCCATCAAATACAACCGCCCCAACGGAACCGTGATGCTTCGCGCGGAAATGACCGAAAAGGAAATCGTCATCTACGTGCAGGATACCGGCCTGGGCATCCCCGATGAATCCCTGCCGCACCTGTTCGAGAAGTTCTTCCGCGTGCGCGAACACGAATCCCGCGTGGCCGGCACCGGGCTGGGACTCTCCATCTGCAAGCAGATCATTCACGGTCACGGCGGGCGCATTGAAGTGAAGAGCAAGATCGGCGTGGGAACGGTCTTTTCGGTGTTCCTGCCCCGCACCGGGAAAACCCAACCCCGCACAGAGGATATTGCCATACCCAAAAAAGCGAACAAAAAAGCGTGATTTGACTTTTTTACCTGAAAACTGTACACTACGGCGTGTCGAATCATGTACCGGCTCGAAAACGCCCGGTAAATTTTCGAGAAGGCGATGAGGCAAAACAGCCTTTTGCCATAATTTTCTTCGGAGGATGAAGATGGCTCTGTATCAATTTGTCATGCGGTCGGGCCCCATGCCCGGCGTAACCTTCCCTCTCGAGGGGGACCAACTCATCATCGGACGCGACGCTTCGAGCAACATTGCAATCAACGACGCCGAAATCTCTCGCAAGCACTCCCGCCTCTCGTTTCAGGGCGGCAAGTACGTGCTCGAAGACCTGGGTTCCACCAACGGCACATTCGTCAATGGACAGCGCCTTGCCGGGCCGGTTGTCCTCAAACCCGGCGACGTGGTCTCGCTCGGCGAACAGATCGTGTTGATGTACGACGCGATCAACATGGACCCCGGCGCCACCGTTGCCTCGCCTCGCAAATCCGCGCGCGTGGAACCGCCGCCTGTTTATCCCTCTGCCCACGCGCCGACGCCCACTCCTCCTCCTCCTGCCGCCGTTTACTCCGGCCCGCCTGAAATCAGAAAGACGAATATGATGCCGTTCTTTATCGGCGGTGGAATTCTCATTTTTATTTGTTTCTGCGCCAGCCTGCTCTGGTGGATAGACGCGACCTATCGCTGGTGTGTCTTCTTCCCCTTCCTCTCCGGTTGCTGACCAATTCCCGACTTCATCCCGCGGGCTTCACCCTCGCGGGTTTTTTCTTTTAAACCTCAGGGTAAGACCCTAAAGGTTTTTGAAAACCTTTAGGGTCTGCGCTTGATGGAAGAAAAAATAACAGGTTGGGCAGTTGCTTTTCGAGACTGGGCCAGCCGTCCGTTAAATGATGAAGCGCTGAATCTCACTTCTGCAAATCGAATCGTTGTAAAATCCCCCATCTTTGATAAAATCGAATTGTCGTATGATCGAAATGGAATATTCCCATGACCCAAAAGCAAACCTCCACATCCCCAACCTGGGGCACAAACACAAAACTCGTTGTTGCCCTCACCATCGTCGTGATCGTCGGCGCGTTGCTGGTCAAATTCCAGTTCATCATCACCCCGCTGTTGATCGCGTTGATGACATCTTATTTGTTCCATCCGATTGCCGGCTTCCTCCAGCGCAAACTGCGCCTTTCATGGAACGCATCCGTTGCCGTGATCTATCTCCTCATCGTCATCCTTTTGCTCGGCCTGCTCACGCTGGGCGGCGTGGGCATCGTCCAACAGGTGCAAAGCCTCATCGTCATCGTGGAGGATGCGATCAAGACCCTGCCGCAAATGATCGCCGGCCTTTCCGGGCAGGTGTATCAATTCGGTCCATTCAAGATTGATTTCAGCGCGCTCGACCTGAACGCGCTCGGCAACCAGGTGCTGGGCATGGTACAGCCGTTGTTGAGCCGCACCGGTTCATTGATCAGCGCTGTTGCAGGCAGCGCCGCCAACTTCCTCGGCTGGACGTTGTTCGTCATCCTCGTCTCTTATTTTGTCCTTGCCGAAAGCGGCGGTTTGCGCGGACGCATCATCGCAGTGGATTTTCCCGGCTACACCCACGATTTCGAGCGCCTCTCCCGCGAACTTGGCCGCACCTGGAACGCCTTCCTGCGCGGCCAGTTCATCATCTTCCTTCTCGCTGTCATTGTTTACTTCATCGTCCTCACCACCCTGGGCGTGCATTACGCCATCGGCCTTGCATTCCTCGCGGGCCTCGCGCGTTTCGTTCCATACATCGGCCCGGCCGTCAATTGGACGGTGCTTGTGCTTGTGTCTTATTTTCAAGTGTTCAAACTATTTGGACTTTCGCCTTTCTATTACACGCTTCTCGTCCTTGTCATCGCCCTGTTCATTGACCAGGTCTTCGACAATATCGTTTCGCCGCGCATTCTTTCCGACGCGCTGAAAGTGCATCCCGCCGCGGTGCTTGTGGCGGCCATCATCGCCGCCAACCTGTTCGGCCTGCTTGGGGTGGTGCTTGCCGCCCCCATCCTCGCCACTGCCGCGATCCTGTGGAACTACGTCATGCGGAAAATGCTGGATTTGGATCCCTGGCCCGAAGAGGAACAGCGTCATCCGCCTCCTCCCCCCGGATCGAGATTCCTCGTCTCGATTCGACGCTTCTTTCGCAACCTCAGGCTGAATCGAGCGAAAGAAAAATGATCGCCCCTTTGCATTGACCGATAACCCTCACACATCCCAAGGAGAAAACCCATGAACAACCACAACGAAACCGTCACCACCACCATCGCCGAGACCGAAAACTTCATTGCCTGGCGCGCCGAAGAACCCGACGGCGAAACCACCTACCATGTTGAACTGAACAACGTCACCGTCCACTTCTTTGAAGAGGAATGGAACGAATTCCTCCAACTTGTCCGCTCTTTAAAGTAGTTTTTTATAGTGACGACTTCAGTCGTCCACCCCAATCCGTTGACAATCGTGAGCAGGATTGATGTCAAAGTTTTGGTATGTGCAATCCGTAAACGAGGAAACAAGTAGACAGGTAAACAAGTAGACAGGTAAACAAGTAAACAAGTCCGTCTGCGTCTGTGAGTCCGTGACCAAATCCGTGCATCCGTTTCAATATCCGTTGACCACCTCCGTGCATCCGTTACCATCCGTTGACCACCCTCTGGAGTCCACTGAATGAAATTTCTGCAATTCCTGTTTCGAGTAGGGGGCAGTTTATTGATCGCGCTTATCGTCAGCTTTTCCTCGGCGGTGATCTTTTTTAATTTCTCCGGCTACACAAACACCTTGGATCGCATTTTCCTCGTCGCTGTTCCCACGCTTGCCATCGGATATCTTTTCTACGAAGCCTTTCCAAAATACTGGCCGTGGCTCCTGCAAAGACAACCTGCCGCGCTGATTATCTTTGCCCTGTTTGCCTTGCTTGCTTCGGCTGTGGTTGTCCTGCCTGTTGCCGTCTCGAATGTGTACTACCTTGGCATGATTTCGCTGGCGATTGCATTGTTCATCCTCATGCTTCCTGCCGCGCCTGCCGTCGAACGAATCCGCGCCACGCATTCGATGCTTCATTACTTCCTCGGCTTCGCATTGACTCTGGCCGTCTCTTACGGGGTGATCGGTTTCATGGGCGGCGTATTCAGCTATCGGTTCGATGTGATCGTCTTTTCCTTCTTCATCGTCGTCGTTGGCAGTGTCGTCGGATACTATCTGGTTCGCCGCGCATCCCATTCCATCCGCGATGGATTTTTGAGCAACCCGCTGAGTTTGTTTTTGGTAATCTCGCTTCCCGTTTTTCTTGCGGCTGTTCTTTACCTGTCTTTGCAATTTCCGTCCATGTTTTCGCTGGCGTACATTCAAATTCCCACCGGTCGCCTTGGCATGTTCGTTTCCAGCGCGGTGGTGGCGGGCGCGTGGGGCATTCCGCTGATGGAGCAATTCGAAGCGCGTGGATGGTACGCCGCCTTCAAGCAGACAAAAGTTTTTGCATTCATCAAAGAACACCTGCCGGGCATTTATGTTGCCTCGATGTTTTTTGGAATCAACCTCATCCTTGCCCGCGCATTGAATCATCCCACCTTCAGCATCAACAGCATTGTCTTTGAAGCCGACGCAGGCCCATGGCTGGCGATTCTCGGCTACCCGGAAGGGCATGACGTCAACCGCGCCGTGCATCCGCTGGTGTTGATCACTCTTCGTCCGCTTGTTGGCCTGATTCAGTTGTTCACCGCCGATAAATGGTTTCTCGGCCCCATCATCGCCGTTGCCGCCATGAACGGACTTTGCATCTTCATGGCCTGGCTCTTTGCAAAACGCGCAACGCAAAAAGATTCTTATGCCTTTTTGTTTGCAGTAATCCTCGGCGTGACTGCCGCGCATTTGCTTTTTGGCTCGCTCACCGAAACCTACGTCTTTGGCATGACTTCGTTGATTTTTTTCTTCGTCCTCGTGCAGGCCGATGAAAAACGATTCCCTGTGCTTGTGCCTGCGGGTATTCTCGTTTTTGGCGTTACCGTCACCAACATCGCGCAAAGCATGATTCAACTCTTCTTCAAGAAATTTGGTTTCTGGAAACTTGTGTACTACGGTGTGATTGTTCTCACCATCAGCATCGCATTGACCGCCTTCGTCAGCGTGTTGTACCCGGGCAATCAAACCTTCTTTTGGGTTCCCGCCGACCTCGCTTTTGAAGGACGTTTTTCCAAACCCATCTATGCCGGCCCGATGGATCGCGTGGTCGAAAAATTCGGCGTTGTTGGCCGCGCCATCTTTTTTCACGGCATCGTGGCTCCCAAACCCATCGAAGATTACACTCGCAAAACCACCGACCCGCTCATTGACTTCAAAACGTACGATTATCACGAGCACCGATACGCCTGGTACAACGGTCTCGCGTACGTGCCTGTCGCCATCTGGCTCGCGTTGTTTGCAGGCGCGATTTTTCTTTTCTTCAAAAACATTCGCACATCGCCGCATGTTCCGCTCATGCTTGGCTTGCTGGGAAGCGTTGCCTTCACTTACTTCCTGCACATGAATTACGGCACGGAACTTTTTCTCTACTCGCCCTACTGGACGTATCTTCTGATTTTCTTCCTCGCGCTTGCCTATGCCGATTTTGCGGGGAAACGCTGGCTCGAATCTGTGCTGACGATTTTTGCGGTGACGTTGATGATCAACAACGCATGGTTCGTCTTCATCATCCTGCGCGGACTCGCCCCCTACCTCGCCGCATCCTAGCGGACCTCGTACCTGATTCCGTCCAATAGAATGAATCAGCCCTTCAGGCTTTTCCTCACTACTTTGATCGCGCTGGCGGTTGCCTTTGCGTTCAATTTTTTTCTGCTCGACCTATCCTCCCGCCCTCTCGTGGATCAAATTCTGCTGGTGACGTTGTCAACCATCGCATTGGGGTGGTTAATTTGGATGCTTGTGCTGCAAACTTCAGTTTGCGTTCCTGCTTTTGGCAAACTAATGCTTCGGCGTAGCTCAGCACAAGAGTTTGTTGTGCCGCAAACTTCAGTTTGCATGCCTGCTATTGACAAACTGAAGTTTGTCGTACTCATCTCCGTTTTGCGTAAGCACCTGCCCGGCCTTGTTCTTGCTTTGATCTTCTTCGCCGTTTACACCTCCATTGGTCTCCGTCTCAACAACCTGAGCGTGGACACCACCGACAACTTCCTCGACGCAGATAACTCCTCGTGGATGACGCGTATCTCCGCGCCCGAGGGCTCCTCGCTCGAAATGCGCGGGCCGCATCCGTTTGCATATTTTGTCTTTCGTCCGCCCGGCTGGGTTTTGAATCTGTTCACGCACAACCCGCCGCTTTCCGCCATTTTATTGACCACGTTCACAGGCGCGTTGTGCGTGTTTCTGGCATGGCTGTTCATCAAACGTCAGTTCCAGGATTCAATTTATGCCCTGCTGATCGCATCCCTGCTTGGACTCAGCGCCTCTCACATCTTCTTTGGCTCAGTCATCGAGACCTACATTTTCTCCGCCGCCGCATTGATCGGATTCGTCCTCGTTCTCCAAAAGAACTCCGATTCCCTGCTTGCACCGGTGGCGATGAGCGTGCTCACCTTTGGAATCACGCTCACGAATTTTGTGCAGAACTTTATCCTGTTTGTGACCCAGACCCTAAAGGTCTCGAAGACCTTTAGGGTCTAATTTGATCGAAGGAGAAAATAAAATGCCACTCACAGTAGCAGACCTGATGTCCAAGATGCCCGGCGCGTTCCTGCCGGATACCACCAGCGGACTGGTGCCGCGATCCCTGAAC
>JBBIUO010000235.1:0-6718 GCA_037440205.1 Chloroflexota bacterium | reverse complement strand
AGTGCGCGGCATCACCCATTTGGGCGGGACGGTTCTGGGGACAACCAATCGCAACAACCCGCTCCGGTACCCGATCACACAGCCGGATGGAAGCACCGAAGAAGTGGATCGAAGCGATGAAGTGGTGCGCGGATTTCGCCTGCACCGCATTGACGCGCTCATCACGGTCGGCGGCGACGGTTCGCTGGCAATCGCAAGCGTCCTTGCAAAAAAGGGATTGCGGTTGATCTCCGTTCCCAAGACCATTGACAATGACCTCGACAAGACAGACGTCACATTCGGTTTCGATACCGCTGTCGGGTTCGCCACTGAAGCGCTCGACCGTCTGCATTCCACCGCCGCATCGCATGGACGAGTCATGGTGGTGGAAGTGATGGGGCGCTACGCAGGCTGGATCGCCCTTCACTCGGGCATCGCCGGGTCTGCGGATGTGATTCTGATTCCCGAACATCCCTACGACATCCATAAAGTTGTTGAAAAAATAAAAGAGCGCGAAGAACACGGAAGCAAATTCACCATTGTGGTCGTTGCCGAAGGCGCGACACCGGTGGGCGGCGGAGTTTCGGTGGTGGAACATGAAGCGGGTCGCGCTGAACGTTTGGGCGGAATCGGCGAAAAAGTGGCGGCGGAAATCCACGAGATTTCGGGAAAGGAAATCCGCGTCGTTGTCCTCGGTCATTTACTGCGCGGCGGCTCCCCCACCTCCTTTGACCGTTTGACTGCCCTGCGTTTCGGCGCCGCCGCCGTCCGCGCATTGGAGGAAGGTCAGAGCGGCGTGATGATCGCGCTCGACCCGCCGCACGTCAAATATGTGCCTATCGAAGAGGCCAAAGGCAGGATGAAAACCGTACCAATGGATTCGGACATTGTCCGCACGGCGTATGATTTGGGGATTACGTTTGGGTAAAAAAGATTCATGACCCAGATTCAACTCTTTGTCACCTGTCTCGTCGATTCATTCTTCCCGCAAACTGGTGAAGCGGTAGTGAATATTTTCCACCGCCTCGGCATCAACGTGGACTTCCCTCCCGACCAAACCTGCTGTGGACAGCCTCAATTCAACGCCGGTCTGCGCCGCGATGCGCGCGCGATTGCAAAACACACGATACAGGTTTTCGAGAGACCTCCGAGGTCTCTTAAGACCTCGGAGGTCCTGCCCGACATCGTCACCCCATCGGGTTCGTGCGCGCACATGTTCAGGCATAACTACCTCGAATTATTCGAAGACGATCCGCTCTGGCTTCCCCGCGCAAAGTCGCTCGCGGCGCGGACGCACGAATTCACCGAATACCTCGTGGATAAACTTGGCGTCACTGACCTCGGCGCGAAATGGAAAGGTACCCTCACGTATCACCCATCCTGTCACACCCTGCGCGGAATCAACGTGAACCGTCAGCCGCGCGTCCTTTTGCAAAACGTCAAAGGCGCGAGACTCGTGGAGTTGCCGAATGCAGAAGAATGCTGCGGCTTCGGCGGCGTGATGTCGGTGGAGCACCCCGAACTTTCCGCCGAATGGCTAAAGCGCAAGATCGGCAACTTGGAAGCGAGTCAGGCCCCGGTTTTAGTCGTGACCGATGCGGGTTGTCGAATGCACATCGGAGGCGGATTGAATCGGCAAGGGAAACCGCAAAAAGTCATGCACATTGCCGAAATCCTGCACAACACATAACACGCACCACGCATCGCGTATTTCGTACTGCGTGTTCCGTAAAAACCACCGCCCATGTCCAACACCTTTCGCCAGCGAATTCTCGAATCCATCAACAACGAAACCCTGCAAGCCGCGCTCGACAACAACACCGAGCGCCGTTTGAAAGGCCGCGCCGCCGCGTTTGAATCCCTCCCCGATTGGCGGGAGAGGCGTCAGCGCGCGCATGCCATCCGCGCGGATGTGATCGAACACCTCAACGAATATCTCAATCAATTCATCGCCAAAAACGAGGAAAACGGCATCATCGTCCACCGCGCCAAAGATGCGGCGGAGGCGATTCGCATCATTGTTGAAATTACGAATCACGGATTACGCAATACGCAATCCGTAAAACGCAAAACTCTCGTCGCTAAATCCAAGAGCATGGTTTCGGAGGAAATCGAATTAAATCACGCACTCGAAAAAGAAGGCATCGAAGTCGTCGAAACCGACCTCGGCGAATACATTGTGCAACAACGGCATGAACGCCCCAGCCACATCATCACGCCCGCCGTGCATCTCAAAAAGGAACAGGTCGCCGAACTCTTCCACGAAAAACTCGGCATCCCCTACACCACCGACATCCCCACACTCACTGCAACAGCGAGAAAAGTTCTGCGCGAAGTTTTTCTCACCGCCGACATCGGCTTGAGCGGAGTCAACTTTGGCGTGGCGGAAACGGGCGGCGTATGCGTCATCACCAACGAGGGCAACGCGCGCATGGTCACCACCCTGCCGCCCATCCACATCGCGTTGATGGGCATGGAACGCCTCGTCCTGAATCTCGATGATCTCGCGCTCATGCTCTCCCTGCTCCCCCGCTCTGCAACGGGACAAAAACTCACGGTCTACACCCAACTGCTTCACAAGCCGCTTGCGGGACAAACGCGCCACCTCGTCATCCTCGATAACGGTCGTTCGCGCCTGCGAAATTCTCCGCTCAAAGAATCGCTGTATTGCATCCGTTGCGGCGCGTGCCTGAATGCCTGTCCCGTTTTTCGTGAACTCAGCGGACATGCCTACATCGGCAAAGACAAATCCATCGCGCCGTATCCCGGCCCCATTGGCTCGGTCATTTCGCCGGGCTTGCTCGGCGAAAACTACGTCCAACTCGCGCAAGCCTCGTCGCTGTGCGGCGCGTGCAAAGACGCCTGCCCGGTGGATATTGACCTGCCAAAATTATTGACAAGAGTGCGAGCGGGAGCAGTGAACAGTGATCACGCGAAGCGGTCAGTAAGCAGTGGCGGCGCGGGATTGACCTGGTCAACCAAATTTTTCCTGTGGATGTACACCCGCTTCGCGACTCACCCAAGGCTGTTTGCGGCGTCACAAAAATTGGCGGCGCTGACGTCTTCTCTCTTCGCCCCTCGCTCGCAGTGGATTCGCCTTCCCGCTTTCACTGGCTGGGGCTACAGCAAGGACCTCCCAAAATTTGCAGGGAAGACATTTCGGGAGAGATACCAAAGCATGGCAGGGGATGCTCAGACGAAGGATTTGCCGACCCCCAAACCTTTCAAGCCTTCCAATGTCGACTCGACGACCATGCCGATCCCCGATGTTCAATTCGCCCAGGAACTCACCGCGCTCGGCGGGCATGTCCTCACCACGCACAATCCCACCCAGGCAGTGATCGAATTCCTGAGATCGCGCGGCGTGAAAAAGATTCACCTCGAACCGAACACACTGGACAAAATGATCTTGCAGGTGGCGGGCATCGAATTCACGCATGAGCCTGATCCGCAGATCCTCGTCGGGGTGACGAATGCCATTTGCGGGCTGGCAGATACCGGGTCCGTTTTGATCGCAGACGGGAGGGGGGATCCGCTCAAAGCGTCTCTCCTTCCCGAAGTCCACATCGCGATTCTGAATTCATCCGATGTCCTGCCCTCCCTGCCCGATGCGATGCCGTTGATAAAAAACACGCGGGCGGCGGTCTTCATCACGGGGCCATCGCGTACCGCCGATATCGAAATGACATTGACCATCGGCGTGCATGGCCCAAAGGAAATCCACGTTTTTTTGACTTGACATTCAACCATCACAGTCATATACTGACTTCACAATCGAACGGGGAGCCTGCCCGACAGGCTGAGAGGAGCGTACTTCGCTCGACCCGCATTACCTGATCTGGTTAATACCAGCGGAGGGACTCCTTGATTTCAAAGTAAAACCTCCGGTGGCGGAGGTTTTTTTATGTCACACACCCGCGCTTGCGTGCTGGCGCAGTGTTGCGAGGAGCGAACGACAGTGAGCGACGAAGCAATCTCCACCTTCATGAAAAGAGCAACAATGTCTCGCATTCTTATTTTTGCCAACGGCGACCTGCCTGACTTGGAAAAGGCCCGCTCTCTTTTGCGCGAAGATGATTTCATCATCGCCGCAGACGGCGGCACACGCCATGTGCTTGCGCTTGGAAAAATTCCGAACGTCATCGTTGGCGACCTCGACTCACTGCCCGCGGATTTTAACGTTTCAAAGTTCGATGATGAAGTAGTTCTCTACCCCAAAGACAAAAACGAAACCGATCTCGAACTCGCCATTCAACATGCGTTGAGTTTACATCCCGAACAGATCACCATCGTTGCCGCGCTTGGCGGACGGTTGGATCAAACCCTCGCCAACATTTCTTTGGCCGCCGTGCGTCATTCGTCGTTTGTCGTTTTGGATGACGGCATCGAGGAGGTTTTTTTCTGCCGTAAAAAAGCCCAGGTCAACGGCGCGAGCGGCGACATTGTCTCGCTCATCCCCTGGCAGGGAACGGTGACAGGCATCGTTACAACGGGACTCAAATGGCCCCTGTACAACGAAACCCTGTATCCCCAAAAAACGCGCGGCATCAGCAACGAGATGACCGGTGAAACGGCAACGTTTCAAATCAAATCGGGCTTGTTGCTCATCGTCCATCGCCGCGCCGACTGATAACTGGTCACTGATTACTGGTCACTAATAACTGATCACCACCAATGGAGTCCAAAAAATGAAACCCACTTTCTACTTTCTGCTTTTCACACTAATCCTTTCCGCCTGCGCCCCAACGTCAACACCGACACCTTCCGCCCCCACTGCGCCGCAGACCGTCACCATCCTCACACACGACTCTTTCGTCATCAGCGAGGATGTGATCAAAACCTTTGAGGCCGAAAATAACGCCAAAGTCTCCTTCGTTCAAAGCGGCGACGCAGGTTCTGTGCTAAATCAGGCCATCCTCACCAAAGACGCACCCATCGCAGACCTGCTCTTCGGCGTGGATAACACCTTCCTCTCTCGCGCTTTGGATGCGGATATTTTTGAGACGTATCAATCACCTGTGTTGAGTGACATCTCCGACGAATTCAAACTCGATCCGTCCAACCGCGCCCTGCCTGTGGATTACGGCGATGTGTGCATCAACTACGATAAAAAATATTTTGCCGAAAATAATTTGCCCATCCCACAATCTTTTGAAGATTTGGTGAAGCCCGAATACAAGGGGTTGCTGGTTGTGGAAAATCCCGCCACCTCTTCACCAGGGCTTGTCTTCCTGCTCGCTACACGTAGTCATTTTGGCGACAACTATCTCACCTACTGGCAAAGCCTGAAAGCAAACGGCGTCGTCGTTGTGGATGGATGGGAAACCGCCTATTACACAAACTTCTCCGCCTCCTCGGGCAAAGGCCCGCAGACGATGGTGGTCTCGTACGCCTCCAGCCCCGCCGCGGAAGTATTCTTCGCCTCCGAGCCATTGACCGAATCCCCCACCGCTTCCATCGTGACCTCGGGCATGTGCTTCCGTCAAATTGAATTTGTCGGCATCTTGAAAAATTCACCCAATCAAACCCTCGCCCAAAAATTTGTGGACTTCATGTTGAGCCAGCAATTCCAGGAAGACATGCCGCTCAACATGTTCGTCTATCCTGTGAACAAAAACGCGAACCTGCCCGATGTCTTTGTGAAGTATGCGCAAATTGCAGAAAACCCTGCTTCTCTATCTTATGCAGAGATCGCTAAAAATCGCGACGCATGGATTGAAGCCTGGACGGAGGCGATGAAGTAATTGGGGATACAAAGTAAACAAGTACACAAGTAGACAGGTAGACATGGACTCAAAAAACGCCAACTCAAATTTCCGTGTTTACCTGTCTACCTATTTACCTGTCTACATCTTCAACCATTTACTTCCTCGCATTTCCCTTTGGCTTGCCCCCATCCTCTTTCTCCTCACCTTTTTCTTCCTCCCCCTCACCAAAATCCTCGCCCTCACCTTCGACCCAGCCACTCTCACTAGCGCCAACAACCTGCGCATCACGCAACACGCAACACTCTTCACCTTTTATCAGGCCGCTCTCTCCACCCTTCTAACCTTCCTCCTCGGCATCCCCTCCGCCATCCTCTTCGCCAAATTCAACTTTCGCGGAAAGCCATTGCTTCGCGCTCTCACTGCCGTTCCCTTCATGCTCCCCACCGTCGTCGTCGCCGCCGCATTCAACTCGTTACTCGGTCAACACGGCTTGTTTCAAACTCTTTTTATTTTCCTTTGTCCCTCTTTCTGAAAATTTCATCCTTCATCCTTCACCCTTCATCCTTATCTTAACCGCCCACGTCTTCTACAACACCACCATCGTCATCCGCATCGTCGGCAACGCCCTCTCCCGCCTCGACCCGCAACTCGAAGCCGCCGCCCGTTCCCTCGGCGCAGACACCCTCCGCGTCTGGAAAAACGTCACCCTGCCCCTGCTTCGCCCATCGCTGCTTGCCGCCGCCCTGCTCGTCTTCATGTTCGACTTCACCAGTTTCGGTGTGATTCTTCTGCTCGGCGGATCAGCCTTCTCCACTCTCGAAGTGGAAATCTACATCCGCGCCCTCAAACTTCCCAACCTGCCGCTTGCGGCCATGCTTTCCATCGTTCAGTTGATCTTCACGCTCATCTTTTCCATTCTTTACACCCGCGCCACCAATCAAGTCACTACTCAAACCGCCCCGCGATTTTCCACCGCCCGACCGCCCAAAACCTTCCGCGAACGCGCCTTTGTTTTTACTGTTTACTGTTTA
>JBBIUO010000234.1:0-6734 GCA_037440205.1 Chloroflexota bacterium | reverse complement strand
ATTTGCGCCAGAGAGCGCAAACTACGCGAGGTTTTCGTGATCTACTGATTATCTGTACGCCATCGCCGATGGAACCTATTTCAGCGTGATTTACGACGGACAGGGCCAAAAAATGCCGATTTTAGCGGTGATTGGGATTGATTTGGAAGGAAAACGAGAGGTTTTAGGCTTTACCACAGGGGATCGAGAAAACCAGCAGGCCTGGGAAGATCTGCTGGAAAACCTGAAAGAGCGCGGCGTGAAAACGATTGACCTATGGATCACGGATGGCGGCCAAGCCATGATCAACGCCATTGAAAACAAGTTCTTGACCAGCAAACGTCAGCGCTGTGTAAAACACAAAATGGAGAATGTGCTGGGCTACATTCCCAAGACGCAACAAGACCAGGTGTATCCTGAACTCCGAGCCATTTTCTATCAGGCGAACCGTGAAAAAGCAGAGCAAACCGCCGCCGCATTTCTTGCCAAGTACGAGAACATCTATCCAACTGCCACCGACTGCTTGCAACGCGACCTGGACACTTGCCTGACCTTCCACCAATTTCCCGAAAGCCACTGGAGGTATATTCGAACTTCCAATGCCATCGAACGGCTCTTTCAAGAAGTCAAAAAGCGCAGCCACAAAATGGCCGCCGCTTTCCGCAATGAAAACAGTTGTTTACTGTTATTCTATGCGATCATTCGCAGTGTCAAATTCAGAAGAATTTCTGTGCCTGCTCGGACTACCTACCATTCAACCTGAGATTTTACACAACTCTTGATATACTACCAGCATTAACTGACTTGGGAAAATACAATGAAGCAATTACGCACCATCAACAAGCACAAAATATTGCCAAAGAAATCCAACGTATTCTTGCACTGCAATATAACATCTGGGGGGAAGCACAGGCTTATCTTTTCCAAAACAACTTGTTCAATGCTCACCTTATCATTCAAGCCGCGTTTCAATATGATGTACCTCAACTCAATCATGATGTCAGCGCCCTGCACGGGATCATCGCCTTGCGGCAGGGAGGTGAGGTCGCGGCACGGGGAGCCTTCGTCCGCGCGATTGGGCAGGCAGATGAGATCCTGTCCAAGACGGCGGAGTATTATGATGCGTTGGATGCGAAGGGGTTGGCGATTTGTGGGTTATTGGTAATTGGTAATTGGGGATTGGACGGTGAGAAGGAAAAACTTCTTGCCGAGGCGGTGGAGACATTTAGGAAGGCGCGGAAGATTGCGCCGCACGCGGGGATCGTGAAGTCCGTATTGCGGTTGTTCGATGAGTTGGTCAAGTGCGACGGGGAGGGGATTTTGAAAGATGTGAGAAAGGCGATTGAAGGGAAATAAAGCACAGACCTCCGAGTTCTGGCAGAACTCGGAGGTCTATTTTCACTTACGCGCCTTCAACCACTTCTCAAGGGATTGCGGGCTTTCGGCGGAAGGCTTGCCGAGCAAAATCCCCTCCACACCGATGTCTTCATCCAAATCGGGCCAGTGCAAACCAAAACCCGCGCCCGCAATGTGAACATTGGCGCGCTCGGTGGGAGTCCCATGCGCGAGGCGCGGATACCATCCAATCGGCACGGACACCGTGCGCCCGTCTTCCAAATCCACGGATAAGGTATCGTCCGTCACAGAGACGCTCACGATTCTGGTCAGGTTAAGCGTTAATGCAGTTGGCATTTGCCGTTTCCAAAGGACTGATTTCGAAACAATTTGATTATAACATGCGGGTATAATCCCGCTCGGAGGCAGTCATGCTTGGCACAAAAATTTCCGATCTCACAGTGGAAGAATTCCGCGCGCTGGTGCGCGACGTGGTGCGCGAGACGCTCGAGGAAATGCGCAATGCAGGCGGGTTGCCGTTGGACGATCCGCGGTTTCCGCTCATCACCTACGCACGCGGAAGCGTATCGGACTTTGCTTTGCCCGTGATTCGCGGCACGCGAATCCGCGTGCAGACGGTGGCAGTGGCGGTCAACAAACACAAGGAAAAGCCTGAAGAGTTTGCGGAAGATTACGGAATTGGCATTAACCAAGTCCGCGAGGCATTGGGCTTCTACGACGCGCATAAAAAGGAAATTGACGAGAACATCGAATACGAAGAAGGCCTCGAACGCCAGCACAAGGAACAGAGAAAAACGATGGACAAACAATGACCAAGCCGCGCCTCCATCTGGACGCCGACGCGTCGGATGCAAAACTCGAAAAAGAATTGCTCAAACGCGGGCATGACGTGACGCGCACGCCCAATGAATGGATTCATTTCACCGCCGACGACGATGAGCAGTTGCAAAAAGCCAGCGCAAGGGGACGCACTTTGTTCACTTACAATATCCGTCATTTTATGCCGCTTGCCAAAAGCGGAGTCCATCATGCGGGTATTATCGTTTCGCCGCAAAACCCGCTATCAAGAATCTTCAAGGCACTTGACCGCTTCTTCAACGAATCCTCCGCCGAGGAAATGGAAGATCAAGTCCGCTGGTTAAGCGATTGGGAAAAAGAAGAATAAGTGCGGAATGGCGTATTGAAAGGCGTGCGCAAAGCGGCGGAAGGTATTCGACCCCCTTCCCGGCCTTCCCCCATTCGGCGAACACGAATGGGGGAAGGGGAATGTGCTGTCTTGATGAAAACTAAAATTCATACCCAACCCGACATTTTACTCCTCCCCCAAATGCGTTCTTCATTTGGGGGAGGGCAGGGAGGGGGTCCAAGTGCATAAACGCACCACACCCAAAATTTTCAAGCGCGCAAAAGAATTGCGCCGGGATATGACTCCCGTTGAGCGCAAACTCCATGCACATTTGAGAGCGCACCGTATGGGCGATGTCCACTTTAGACCGCAACACGCCATCGGCAATTACATTGTTGACTTCTGCGCTCCCCGCAGGAAACTCATCATCGAATTGGATGGAAGCCAACATCTTGAACAGGAAGAATACGATGAGGAAAGAAGTGCCTTCCTGAAGTCGAAAGGATATCGTGTCCTGCGCTTCTGGAATAATGATGTAATAAACAACATGGATTCGGTCTTAACTCTGATTTGGGATACCTTGAAGGAACAAAACAGGAAGCAGGGAAAATGATCGCTTTTGTCACCGCCCAATTTAAAATCGCCCCTCCCCCATTGTCGGCTTTTGAAAATGAAGGAGACTGGGAGGGGTTCAAAAACTGATGACCTCCTCCCTCCTCCCCTTCTTCCACCCTCAAGGTGTCGTCATCATCGGCGCATCCACATCACCCGAAAAACTTGGGTACGGCGTGGCGCGCAATTTAATTCAAAGCGGATACAAAGGCGCGATTCACTTTGTCAGCCAGAAAAGCGGGGAACTGTTCGGGCATCCGCTTTACACGAATTTGCAGGATGTGCCTGATCCCGTTGACCTCGCGATTCTCATCGTCCCGACGCAGGCCACGCCGCAAACCATCGAAGACTGCGGCAGGCGCGGGATCAAAGCCGCGGTCATTGTCTCTGCCGGGTTTCGTGAAGTCGGCGCCGAAGGCGCGGCGCTCGAAAAGCAATGCGTCGAGGTCGCGCAAAAACACGGCGTTCGTTTGCTTGGGCCGAATTGCATCGGCACACTCATCTCCCGCTCGACACAACGTTTCTCCAGCCGCCCATGCCTGCGCAGGGCGGCATTGGTTTTATCTCGCATTCAGGAGCGTTCTGCGCCGCCATCGTGGATTGGGCGCGCGAGCAGGGATTCGGGTTCTCTCAAATCGTCAGTTTGGGCAACCAGGCCGACGTGAACGAGACCGATGTCCTTCCCGAAGTCGCAAAAGATAAACACACCAAAGTCATCGCGCTTTACATGGAAGGCGTTTCAGACGGGAGGCGATTCGTTCAAGCCGCGAGCGAAGTGACAAAACATAAACCTGTCATTGCGTTGAAGGTGGGCCGCTTCGAAGCGGGACAAAAAGCCGCCGCTTCACACACGGGCGCGCTGGCTGGTTCCGAAGCCGCCTTCGACGCGGCGTTTGCGAAGGCTGGCATTCTCCGCGCCGATACCGCCGAGCAGATGTTCGATTGGGCGCGGGCGTTGGAAAGTTTCGCCCTGAGCAAAGCCGAAGGGCGGTGTGACCAACATAAGATTGCGATTCTCACCAACGCAGGCGGACCTGGCGTCATCGCCGCCGATTCACTCGAAACGAACAGGCTGGTCTTGTCCCAATTGACAGAGTCCACGCTGAAAGAGTTATCTGCCATCCTCCCGCCCTCGGCCAGCGTCCACAACCCGGTGGATATGCTCGCCTCGGCATCACCCGAAACGTATGCGGCCTGCCTGAAAATTTTGTTGCAAGATGAAAACGTGGATGGCGTCATGGTCATCCTCCCGCCGCCGCCGATGTACAAGACCGAAGAAGTGGCCGTCGCGCTGATTCCTCTGATTCGTGCATCCGACAAGCCTGTCGTCATTGCATTGATGGGTTCAACTCTGATCGAAGAAGCCAGAAAAACGTTTCAACGCGCAAATGTTCCAACCTATCCATTTCCTGAACGAGCCGCCTCCGCGTTGGGAGCGTTGGCACGTCGAGCGGAGTTTCTTGAAAGTGAAAAGACCCTAAAGGTCTCGGAGACCTTTAGGGTCTCGCAACCAAAGGAGGAAAGCGCCGACGCCCTCCTCGCATCCTACGGCATCCCGACCGCTCCCATCAAACTTGCACGTGACGAAAATGAAGCAGTCACAATTGCGAATGAACTTGGTTATCCCGTCGTGATGAAAATCGCTTCGCCGGACATTTTGCACAAGTCGGATGTAGGCGGGGTCATTCTTAATATCAAAGACAGTTCCTCCCTCCAAACTGCGTACGCGCAGATGATGGAGCGAATCAAATTTGCAAAACCTGATGCAAAAATCGAAGGCGTGTATCTTCAACAACAAATTGCCGAAGGGCAGGAAGTCATCGTCGGGATGGTGCGCGATCCGCAATTTGGCCCGTTGATGATGTTCGGCTCCGGCGGCGTCGAGGTGGAGGGGCTCAAAGATGTGGCTTTTGCTTTAGCGCCGCTGAATCAGGCCGGGGCGGAGTCCATGATCCGCAAAACGTGGGCTGGGAGAAAACTCAAAGGCTTTCGCAACATCCCTGCCGTTGACGAGGATTCTGTCATCGCTGTCCTCGTCAAACTTTCGCATCTCGCAATGGAAAACGAAAGCATTGCCGAGATCGAGATCAATCCGTTGCGGGTATTGAGCAAAGGCGCGGTGGCGGTGGATGTGCGCATGAAGCCTGTTGTGTAGGCCTGTGAAATGTTGTATAGTATTTACAGCAATCTTCATTTCAAAAAGGAGAATCGTCATGACAGACAGTGTGTATAAAGTGATCGAACTAGTCGGCACAAGCACGGAATCATGGGAGAAGGCCGCGGCGGTTGCGGTGGAACGTGCGGCACAATCCCTGCGCGAGTTGCGCATCGCTGAAGTTGTCGAATTGGATATGGTGTTGAATGAAGGCAAGGTCACGGCCTACCGCGCAAAGGTGAAGGTCTCGTTCAAATACGAGAGCGGCGGATAAACCCTAAGAGCAAGCGTTACATTTTTATAAATTTTCCAGCGGCGCAATACGGTAAAATTGCGTCCATGTCTATTTCATTGTCTTCGCTCGTTTATTACCCCATCAAAGCCTGCCGCGGATTTGAAGTGACAGAATCGCGTGTGGAACGCATGGGGCTCGCGGATGACCGCCGCATGATGGTCGTCACGCCCGAAGGGGAATTTCTCACCCAGCGCGAACATGCAAAACTCGCGCTCATCACGCCCACGTTGAAAAATGATTCAGTCACGCTCTCCGCGCCAAATTTTGATTCGATCCATATTTCGATTCAAAGAACGGGGACGCCATGGCCCGTGAACATTTGGAAATCCAAAGGTGTGGATGCGATTGACCAGGGCGATGAAGCTGCGCAATGGCTTTCGGATTGGCTTGGCACATCGGTTCGGCTCGTTCGCATTGCCGATGGTTTCAAACGAAAATTGAATCCAGATTACGCCATCCATGCGGATGACCACACCGGCTTTGCGGATGGTTACCCGATTCTGATCCTCTCCGAGGAATCGCTTCAGGACTTAAACTCGCGGCTTGATTCTGTTTTACCGATGAATCGATTTCGCCCGAACATCGTCGTCAAAGGCAGTGAGCCATTCGCGGAGGATAACTGGAAACGAATCAGAATCGGCGACGTGGAAATGGCGCTCGTCAAGCCGTGTGCGCGCTGTGAGGTGACCACCATTGACAAGGAAACGCTCGAACGAAGCAAGGAGCCGCTGAAAACACTGGGCAATTATCGTAAGCACAAATTGGGCGCCATCTTCGGCATGAATGTCATTCCGCTGAATGAAGGCGAGATTCGGGTTGGGATGGAAGTGGAGATTTTGGAGTATTCGTCCTGAGCGCAGTCGAAGGATAGATTGCTTGCGCTTCGACTGCGCCACGCTCAGTGCGAAGGAAATCAAAAAACATGACCAGCATTTCACGAAGAGATTTTCTAAAACTCGGCGGCGCGGCATTGCTCGGCATTTCCGCGAGTAAATTTGTCCCCTTGCAGGGGGATGAACCCAATTTCACCGCGCCGTTGATCTGGAACGGAAGCCGCAAATTCAAGCGGATGGCGTTTACCTACGATGATTGCTACCTGCTGAACAAAATGCAGGACCTTGAAGTATTGCTCGATGAATATCCCGAATTCAAGGTGACGTACTTTCCCGTCGGGGCGAAACTGCTCAATTTGGACGAGCAGGACACGGGTA